>CABUDB010000129.1 GCA_902490245.1 uncultured Collinsella sp. | reverse complement strand
CGTAGATGTCTTCCCAGATGACGGTTATTATCGCCGGTATCGTGCTGGTTGTGGCCATCGTGGTCGCGCTGGTCATCATGCGTCGCGGCGATTCCCGTTTTACCTACGATACGCAGCATGGAACGGCCCCGCGCGCCACCGAGGGCGAGGGCAATACCGCGGCGACCGCCTTTAAGGGCCGCTTTTCCATCCTCACCACGGGTGTGGGCGCGATGTTCGCGGCGCTTGCCGTCAAGCTGTGGGGCATGCAGATGGTCTCGTCGGACTATTACGAAAAGCAGGCTAATAGCAATCAGACGCGCACCGTTACCACACCCGCTGTGCGCGGCCGCATCCTCGACCGCAATGGCGTGGCGCTTGTCCAGAACCGTCCCTCACTTGCTGTCGTGGCCTACCGCGACCTTGCCGAGGATGAGGTTCTGGTTCGCCATCTTGCCAATGTGCTCGGCATGCCCTACGTGGCGGTTCTGCGCAATATCCAGGACAATTCCGAGGGCGCCCAGAGCCTGCATACCATCGCGACGGACGTCCGTCGCTCCACGGTTGCCTATATTCAGGAGCACGCCGGCGAGTTCCCGGGCGTCAAGATTGCCGAGCGTACCGAGCGCCAGTATCCATATGGCGAGACGGCATGCCATATCTTGGGCTATACCGGCACCATTACCTCCGAGCAGCTCGAGGCCCAGAATAAGAAAACCTCTGGCGATGATGATGCTTCTGCTGGCCGGATTACGTACCAGTCGGGCGATATCGTGGGCCAGGCGGGTGTTGAGAGCTACTACGAAAACCTGCTGCAGGGTATTCGTGGCGAGCAGACCGTCAAGGTCGATGCCTCGGGCAATGTGACCGGTCAGGCCGGCGCCGTGCCCGCCAAGGCCGGCTCCGACATTAAGCTCACGCTCGACCTTAAGATCCAACAGGCCTGTGAGACGGCGCTGGCGAGCGCCATCGAGCTTGCCAAGACCACTGGCTACAGCAATGCCGGCAACGGCGCTGTGGTGTGTCTCGATCCCAACAATGGCGAAATCCTGGGCATGGCGAGCCAGCCCAAGTTCGATCCTTCCGTCTTTATCGGCGGCGTCTCAAATGACGTGTGGACCGAGCTTAATGATGACAAGGGTTCGCACCCGCTGCTCAACCGCGCCATTAGCGGACAGTACATGTCGGCCTCGACCATCAAGCCGCTTTCGGCACTGGCCGGTCTTGAGTTTGGAACCTACACGTCGGGGCAGACGACCAACTGCACGGGCTATTGGACGGGTCTGGGCAAGTCGTGGGGTAAGTACTGCTGGCTGCATTCCGGCCACGGCACCATGACGCTGCAGTCGGGTATCGCCAACTCTTGCGACCCCGTCTTCTACGACATGGGCAAGGCGTTCTTTTATGACGAGCAACATCCTGAGGGCCTGCAGGAGGTCTTTCGTCGCTGGGGCCTAGGCAAGACCTGCGGTATCGATCTGCCGAGTGAGGGCGCGGGCCGTATTCCCGATGCCGAGTGGAAAGAGTCGTACTTTACCGACGCCTCTGCCGAGGACCGCAAGTGGAATGCCGGCGATATGACCAACATTGCTATCGGCCAGGGCGACATTCTGGTGACGCCCCTGCAGATGGCGTGCGCTTATATGGGTCTTGCCAACGGCGGCAAACAGTACGTGCCTCACGTGTTTTTGTCTGCAGTGTCGCGCGATGGCGACGGCGATGCCTATAAATACAACGGCAAGGGCAAGAAGAAGCGCCTGGAGGCCAAGATCAACAGCGATTCGGATTTGACTCTTGTTCGCAACGGCATGCACGACGTGATTTACACGGCATCGACGTCCCTGGCGGCTCACTTTGGCACCCTGACGCCGCAGGTATACGGCAAGTCGGGCACGGGCGAGAAAAGCGGCGAGGACGAATACGCGTGGTTCTGCGCCTATGCACCGGCCGATGATCCCAAGTATGTCATCGCTACTGTCCTGGAGCAGGGCGGCGGTGGCTCAGATACCGCCATGCATGTCGTGCGCGACGTGCTCGGCGTGATTTATGACGAGCCCGATACCTCTTCGGCCTCGGGCGATTCTTCGGTTCGATAGGAGGTTGCGATGGAATTTTCTCCGGCGGATCTGTTCCGTTCAACCAAGACCGGCTCTCGCAGCAGCCTGGACCGCGTCAACAAGCAACTTTCGGCCTCGCGCGGCACGTTTCGCCAAAAGGTGCATATCGGTGTGCTGCTGGCTACCGTCGCGCTCGTTGCCTATGGCGCCATCATTATTTGGTCGGCGTCACAGTTTAAGGCCGACGCCTCATTCTCGCGCCACCTGCTGGGCATTGGCATTGGCGCGGTGCTTGCGGTGCTGGTGTGGCGTACCGACCTGCGCGGCATCTCCAACTTCTCGACGGCGTTGCTCGTCATCGACCTGATCGTGATCTTCTCGCCCAAGATTCCGGGTCTGTCCTATACAGGCGGTCTGGGCATGACGGGCTGGATCAAGATTCCCGGTATCGGCTTGACATTCCAGCCGGTTGAGCTTGCCAAGCTCATCACCATCTTCTTTATTGCCACGCTTGGCTCGCAGTATAACGGTCGCATCGATACCGTTCGCGACTACGTCAAGCTCTGCGGCATGCTTTCCATTCCGTTTTTGGCCGTCGTTGCCATGGGCGACCTGGGATCGGGCCTGGTCGTGCTGGTTTCTGGCGCTATCGTCATCTGTATGAGCGGTGCACGTCGCGAATGGGTGCTGTCGACCCTGGCCCTGCTTGTGGGCCTGGTGGCCCTCGTCCTGGCGCTCGATTCGGTCTTTGATTCGTTGCTCGGCCACGATGTGCTCATCAAGCAGTATCAGATGAACCGTCTGACGGTCTTTATCGACCCCGATAATGCCGATTCGGACGATGCCTACAACCTGCAGCAGTCGTTGATCGCGGTCGGCTCGGGCGGTTTCTTTGGTAAGGGCCTGGGGCATGCGACGCAGTCGGCCGGCGGCTTTCTGCCTGAGTTCCACACCGACTTCGTCTTTGCCTTCCTGTCCGAGACCTTTGGCTTTTGCGGTTCCTTTTTGCTCCTGTGCCTCTACGTGCTGCTCATCTTCTCGACGATCCGCGTTGCCTTTAAGTGCGAGTCTCTGTTTTTGCGTCTTTCGTGTGTGGGCATCGTTGGCATGTGGGCGTTCCAGACCTTCGAAAACATCGGCATGTGCATCGGCATGATGCCGATTACCGGTATTCCGCTACCGTTTATTAGCTTCGGTTCGTCTTCGATGATGATTCAGCTGCTGACGGTGGGTATCGTACAATCCATATGGCGGCATCGTTCGGGCGCCGCGTAACTGCTGGAGGGGTTTGCTATGAAAATTCCCGTAGATAAGCTGACCCGCGCTTTTAAGATGGGCGCGTCCGTTAAGAAGGATTCCGATACGCCGGTGCGCGTCTCGGTCTATCTGGATTCGTCCGCCTCGCGCTTTCTGGCCGAGACGGTGCGTGACGCCTTTGTGCCGCAGACGACCTCGGGTATTGTGCGCGTCGAGCGTCTGGGGGAGGAGCGAATTGCTCCAAAGACCGATACCGATGTGGTGCTGGTGCTCTCGTGTGGTTCCGACCGCTTGGAGAGTGCCGTGCAGGAGCTCGTGATCGCCGGCGCACCTGTGTGCGTGCTTGCCGAGTCTGCTGTGGAGGTGCCGTTTATCGAGGAGTCCACGCCCATGCTCGGCGTGGTAGCGGCAACCGATAAGACGTATCTGCTCGAGACGCTTGCCCGCTGGATTCTCGATCGCACCGACAAGGAAACGGCTTTTGCGGCGAACTTTGCCTTCATGCGCATCGCGGCGGCCAATCGTATCATCACCTCGTGCGCGCTCACCAATATGGCGACCGGTGCGCTGGTGTTTTTGCCGGGCGCCGATTATCCCGTTATGGCGCTGGCGCAAGTGGGCATGCTCTTTGAGCTCGCTGCCGTCTTTGGACGCGGCATTAAGCCTGAGCGCGGCTACGAGGTCGCGGGCGTGCTTGCCGGCGGTCTTGTGATCCGCGCAGTCACCCGCGCGCTCGTCAAGCAGACGCCGCATATTGGGTTTGCCGTCAAGGCGCTCACTGCTGCCGCGGGCACCTATGGCATGGGCCGTGCGCTCGTTTCGCTCTACGAGCGCGATGTCGACTAACCACGCGGATGCCATTTTTCTTAGCCAGAAGAAAATGTCCCAGTTCATGGATGAAAATCAGCAAGCTGAAAATAATAACCGCTATTACAATACTCATCGATAGCCTCCTAATAATTCATATACTTCTTTTTCGGTTTCGAGGATTTTTGCCACATCAGGATTCTGCACGGTCTTGGGCAATTCCATGGCATAACGGATGCAATCCGTAATATCCAGAAAACCGATTTCCTTCTTCAGGAATTTTGCCACTGCATATTCATTGGCTGCATTGAATACGGTCGGCATGGTTCCGCCGGTTCTTCCTGCCTGATATGCCAGTGCCAGCCCCTCAAAATTCTCCATATCCGGTATCTGGAAATCGATATGTGTCAGGGTGGAAAAATCTACTCTTTTTCCTGGAAGAAACTTACGTTCCGGATAGAACAGGGCGTACTGGATTGGCAGCTTCATATCCGGTGTTCCAAGCTGGGCCATAATAGCACCATCTTTAAATTCGACCATGGAATGAATCAGGCTTTGCGGCTGGACTACGACCTGTACCTGATCAAAATCAACTCCGAACAGCCACTTTGCCTCAATCACTTCAAGTCCTTTATTTACCATGGTTGCCGAATCTATCGTTATCTTTTGACCCATTGCCCAGTTCGGATGCTTCAATGCCTGTTCCACGGTAATATCCTTCATCTGCTCTTTTTTCCATCCGCGGAACGGACCACCCGATGCCGTCAGAAGAATCTTTTCCGCCTCTTTGACGGATTCTCCGTGGAGGCACTGGAAGATCGCACTGTGTTCACTATCAACCGGCAGAATCTTTACTTTCATTTCCTCTGCAAGCCGGATAATAATATGTCCTGCTGTTACCAGTGTTTCCTTGTTTGCCAGTGCAATATCCTTCCCTGCCTTAATTGCCTCGATTGTAGGAACAATTCCTATCATTCCCACAAATGCCGTAACTACAATGTCGGCTGCTTCGATAACAGCTGCTTCGATCAAACCGTCCATACCGGAAACAACCCTGGTCTGCGTATCCTTTATGCGGCTTTTTAATTCTGCTGCCGCTTCTTCCTTATAAACACATACCAGTTCCGGATGAAATTCCCGGATCTGCTTTTCCAGTATCTCCACATTACTTCCTGCTGCCAGGGAAACAACCTCTAATTCTTCCCGGTTATTTCG
>CABUDB010000128.1 GCA_902490245.1 uncultured Collinsella sp. | reverse complement strand
CGACGTGATCCAGGGCAAGATTGAGCCCACGCGCGGCCGTGTGAAGATTGGCCAGACGGTGCGCTTTGGCGTTCTGTCGCAGCAGCTCGAGGAACTCGAGCCCTACATGGGTGACACGATCCGCGAGGTGCTCGGCAACTATAAGAAGTACTACGTCATCGACGGCAAGGAGACTTCGCCCGAGAAACTTTGCGAGCGCCTGGGCTTTACGACACAGCAGCTCTGGAGTCGCATCGGCGATCTTTCGGGCGGCCAGCGCCGTCGCCTGTCGCTGCTGCTGACGATCCTGGACGAGCCCAACGTGCTTATCCTGGACGAGCCCGGCAACGACCTGGATACCGATATGCTGGCGATTGTCGAGGACCTGCTCGACGGCTGGCCCGGCACGCTGATTCTGGTGACGCACGACCGCTTTTTGATGGAGCGCGTGACTGACCAGCAGTGGGCGCTGCTCGATGGCCATCTGACGCATATGCCTGGCGGCGTCGACCAGTACCTGCGCCTGTGCAACGCCACCGCCGAGGGCGAGCCCGTGGGTGCACCGAGCGCCAAGACCGGCACGTTTGACACCGGTGCCGCGGCGGCTGCGGCCGAAAAGCCCAAGTCGAGCGGCCAGCCCAATGGCCTTTCCAACGCCGAACGCCAGAAGCTTCGCCGCGAGGTGAGCTCGCTCGAGCGCAAAATGGAGACGCAGCGCGCCCGCGTGGAGGAGGCCGAGGCCGCGATGGCTCAGGTCGACCCCACCAACTACACGGCGCTGGGCGAGCAGCAGACAAAGATCGACGAGGCCCACGCCGCCATGGACGAGTTGGAGATGGCGTGGCTCGAGGCGAGCGAGAGGCTCGAGGGCGAGGAGTAGGCGAGGATGATCAAGGCCGCGTTTTTCGATATCGACGGCACGTTGCTGAGCTTTAAGACCCATCGGATTCCGGCGTCGGCGCAGCAGGTGCTCGACAGCTTTCATGAGCAGGGGATTGCGTGCGTGATCGCCACGGGTCGCCCGACCTATCAGATGCCCGATTGGCTGTTCGAATTGGGTTGGGATGCGTACATTACGCTCTCGGGCCAGCACTGCTTTGATGCCGAGGGGGTTTACCGCAGCTGCCCGATCGATTCGGACGACGTTGCGGTGATCGTGGACCAGGTGGCGCAGGGACGCTACGACTCGCTGTGTATGCAGGGCGAGAACTCGTTTGTGAACCGCCTGTCCGAGCGCGTGGTGACGGCCGGCAACAACGCGGGGATCGTCTACCACGAGGAACCGTTTGAGCGCGCCTTTGACGCACCGGTCTACCAGTTCTGCGCCTTTGTGGACCCGGCCGACGAGCATATCGTGACCGATGCGGTGTCGCATTCGCTCACTACGCGCTGGTGCGATCTGTTCTGCGACATTATTCCGGCAAACGGCGGCAAGGACCTGGGTGTGGCGGCGACGCTGGAGCGCCTGGGCATCGACGCGAGCGAGGCGATTGCCTTTGGCGACGGCGAGAACGACCTGTCGATGTTTGCCGCCGTGGGCACGAGCGTGGCCATGGGCAACGCACAGGACACGGTGAAAGCTGCGGCGACCTATGTGACGACTGCCGTGGACGACGACGGCATCTGCAACGCCGCGAAGCACTTTGGATTGATGTGACTGCGGGGCGGCACCCGGCGCCTGGGGACACTCCTTGCGGGGCGTCCCCATTTTGTTTTCGTCCCGCACGTTTTGTGAAACACGGCTAACTTTTAGACAAAGTAGTAAGACATGGGCAACTTTTGCGGTAAAGTTAGCCGTGGAAAGTATCCAAAGGCTAACTAGCAATCATCGCGAAAGGCGGCCCATGGCCCTACGTGAATCCGGAGAAGACTATCTCGAATCAATCTACGTTCTGTCGGAACGTCAGGTCATCGTGCGCTCGATCGACGTTGCGGAGTACCTCGGCGTAACCAAGGCGAGCGTTTCCAAGGCCATGGCGACGCTGGAAAGCAACGGCTATGTCGAAATGGGCAAGCGCGACGTTCATCTGACGGAGCGTGGTCTGGAGGTCGCTCGCCAAATGTGGGAGCGTCACTGCTTTTTCGTGGGGCTGTTGGAGGATGCGGGTGTTTCGGCTGAGGTCGCGTCGCAAGAGGGCTGCCACATGGAGCACTGCCTGAGCGAGGAAAGCTTTGAGAAGCTACGGGCGATGTTGGGTCGGGAAGATGTAGCGGGTCCAACAACAGAAGCCTAACTGTCCCACAGTAGCGCGGAGTTCACGCAAAGCGCGAACCAGCGACTGGGACCAGCGGCCCTTTCGGCCAAGTCCATTTCAGCAAAGGAACCCTGCCAGCAAGCGATGCCCAAGAACCGCCTGCGATGTTACCGCAGGCCGGGACCGGGCTTGGTTTTGAAAACACTCCGCAGCACGAGGCCCGCCTTTCCGTTGCTCCGCAGGAGCAGGAAAGACGGGCCTCGTGCGCGAGGACGTTTTCAAGACCAAGCCCGGTCCCGGCCGGACAGCCCACGAACGCTACAGGTTCTTGACACCCATCGCGCGCATGGCGTTTAGGATGGCGATGATCGCCACGCCCACGTCGCCAAAGACGGCAAGCCACATATTGGCGATGCCCAGTGCCGCAAGCACCAGAATCAGCAACTTAATGCCCAGCGCAAAGATGATGTTCTGCCAAACAATCGACATGGTCTTGCGCGCCACGCGGATCGCGCGGGAGATGTTGGACGGCTTGTCATCCATGAGCACGACGTCCGCCGCCTCAATTGCGGCGTCCGAGCCCATGGCGCCCATGGCGATGCCAACGTCTGCGCGGGTGAGCACGGGTGCGTCGTTGATACCGTCGCCGACAAAGGCGAGCTTGCCCTTGCCGCTTTCGGCCGCGAGCAACGCCTCAACACGCTCGACCTTATCGCCCGGCAGCAGCTGCGCGTGGAACTCGTCGAGACTGAGTTGCTTGGCCACAGACGCCGCAACCTCCTCGCGGTCGCCCGTGAGCATGACGGTGCGCTTGACGCCGGCGGCGTGCAGGTCGCTGATCGTCTGCTCGGCATCGGCCTTGACGGTGTCGGCAATTACAATGTGGCCGGCATAGATGCCATCGACCAGCACGTGAAGGATCGTACCGACGACCTCGCAATCGGGCGCTTCAACGCCGGTCGCGGCGAGCATTTTTGCGTTGCCAACGACGACGTGCTTGCCGTCGATGGTTGCCGTCACGCCATGGCCCGCGTCGTTGGTGGAGTCGCTTACGCGCTTGGGGTCGACCTCGCCATGGTAGGCGGCGCGCACGGACTGCGCGATGGGGTGATCGGAGAACGACTCCGCAAGGCCTGCGACCTCGAGCAACGACTGCTCGGTATAGCCAGACTCGGGGTGCACCGCCACGACCGAAAACGTGCCGTTGGTGAGCGTGCCGGTCTTGTCGAAGACGACGGTGTCCACGTCGGCGAGCGTTTCGAGGTAGTTAGAACCCTTGATGAGAACGCCTAGCTTGGATGCGCCGCCGATGCCGCCAAAGAAGCTGAGCGGCACGCTGATCACGAGCGCGCACGGGCAGCTGACGACCAGGAAGGTCAGGCCGCGCAGGATCCAGTCGGACCAGGCGCCGGTGACCAAGCCGCCGCCGAGCGCGAGTACCGCGGCAGCGCCGGTGACGGCGGGCGTGTAGACGCGGGCGAAGCGCGTGATGAAGTTCTCGGTGCGCGCCTTCTTTTCGCTGGCGTTTTCTACGAGCTCCAGGACGCGCGCGACGGTGGACTCGCCAAATGGCTTGGTGGTGCGCACGTGGATGAGACCTGTCATGTTGATGCAGCCGCTGATGATATCGTCTCCGGTTTTGGCCGGGCGGGGGACTGACTCGCCCGTGAGCGCGGCGGTATCGAGCTGTGTCTCGCCTTCGACGATGACGCCGTCGATAGGCACGCGCTCGCCGGGCTTGACGACGATGACGGTGCCAACGGCGATGTCATCGGGGAAGACCTGCTCGAGTGTGCCGTCGGGTTGCTCGACGTTGGCGTAGTCGGGCGCGATGTCCATCATGGCGCTGATCGACTTGCGGCTCTTGCCCACAGCGTATGCCTGGAACAGCTCGCCGACCTGGTAGAACAGCATGACGGCGGCGCCTTCGGCCATGTGCGGGTCGGTGTCGGGGAAGAGCACCATGGCAAACGCGCCGATGGTCGCGACGGCCATGAGGAAGCTCTCGTCGAACGCCTTGCCGCGGCGGATGTTGTTGTATGCCTTTTGAAGCACGTCGTAGCCGGCAATCAAAAAAGGCACGAGGAACAGTGCGAAGCTGGCGTAGATGTCGCCCGGGGTGCCGAATGCGGCAGTGAGGGTGCCGAGCTCATCGAGGGCGTACACCACGGCAAAAATGCCCAGCGCTACCAGGATGCGGTTGCGCTTATGCTCGAGCGACTCTTTTTTCCTACGCTTCTTCTTTTTCTTTTTGGGGTCGGCGGTGGCCATGACTCGTATCCTCCCATTTGAATGTATGAACACTCGCTCATATAATTTTGCGAGCAAAGGCCGCGGCAAGCGCGGCCTTGCAGGTTGGCGTAACCTGGGCTAGAGAATGATCTCGCAGTCCGGCTCGGCGTCGGCCGTAAACTCTACAACGCGGTTGAGCACCTCGTCGAACTCGGCGTCATCAGCCTCGAGCGTCAGCTTCTGGGTCATAAAGTTGACGGACACGGATTTGACGCCCTCGAGCTTGGCCAGCTCGTCCTGAAGCTCGCGCGCGCAGTTGGCGCAGTCGATCTCGTCGAGCTTAAACTGCTTTTTCATGGTGGGTTCCTTTCTCTGTATTTGCGGCTTGGGTGCAGGCCGCGCTGGCACCGTGGTTGATCGCTATTCGCAGATGTGGCTCATGCCTTGGTTGAGCATGGTGTAGACGTGGTCGTCGGCGAGCGAGTATAGGATATTGCGCCCGTCGCGCCGGAATTTAACCAGGTGCGACTGCTTGAGTGTGCGCAGCTGGTGCGACACCGCGGACTGCGAGGTTTCGGTCGCTTCGGCGATGTCCGCCACGCAGAGCTCGCGGCCCATGAGGGCATAGAGGATCTTGATGCGCGTGGTGTCGCTGAAGACCTTGAACAGGTCGGCGAGGTCGTAGAGAAGCTCCTCGTCGGGAAGGTCCTCGGGCGAGCAGGTGGTGGGAATCGCGGGTTCGGTGGCCTCGATGTCGGGTTTCGTTTCATCAACGCGGATGCTCATTGCAATATCCTTTCATATGAACATGCGCTCATATAACTTACTTCCGATTATATGAGCGTATGTTCATATGTCAATACAATTTGCGATAATTTCGATGGCTGCTTGCCGCCTCTGCGGTTTTCTGTGGGTTGGG
>CABUDB010000127.1 GCA_902490245.1 uncultured Collinsella sp. | reverse complement strand
CGCTTCACGCCGCGCAATCCCGAACTCCAAGCGTTTCTCATCAGCATTGCCCATCTTTCGAGTCGAAATTCAAATCCAGTTTCTTATCGCATGCTGAAATCAACCCGAACTGGATGTGACTGGAAAACAGCGCGCTGCGTCGGTCGCGCTTTCCCGAGCGACTCTGGCACAACAGACGATATGAGTTGAACATTGGGGCCTCTCCCCTTGCAGCTCTCTCGTGGGTCGGGCGACAATGGTCGTACCATCAACCGCGGCCGCGCGCTGCGGGCCCTCGGCCTCGGCTGCGTCGTCGGGGCGGTCCCGAAGATGCACCGGCCCGCGGCCGACCGCGGCCGCAAGAACGACCGCCGCGACGCCGAGTGGCTGGCACGCATGCTGGCGCGCCGCAACGTCGTCGAGGTGTGGGTCCCCGACGAGCGCCCTCGAGGACGCGCGCGACGACCTGCAACACGCCAAGCAGCGGATGTCGAAGTTCCTGCTGCGCCACGGCCTCGTCTTCGACGAGACGACGCCGGCCGGCAGGCGCAGGGGCGCCTGGACGGGGGCCTACTGGGACTGGACGGAGTCCCTCTCCTTCGACGAGCCCGACGACGCCGCGGCCTACGAGCACTACATGGACGGAAATGACCTGGTAGAGAACCCTCGCACCGTCTACGTCGCAGGGGACGTAGACGAACTCGTCGAGCACGAGCAGCCTCGCGGGCGACACGTCGTTCAACAGTTTCGACAGCGTTCCCTTGCGCTTCGCGTTGCCGAGCTCGAGAACCAGCTGCGCGGTCTGCCAGAACCTGACCGACATGTCCGCGGCGACCGCGCGCATCGTGAGGGCGACTGCCATGCGCGTCTTGCCGCGCCTGGACTTACCGAAGAAGACGAGGTCTTCGCGCGATTGTTTGTGTCAACGGCCAACTGAATGTGAACCCTTCTTGCATTGTTGCAACCTGGCTGGCAGCCGGTCTTTAATGACGACGACCATTGTCGCCCGACCCACAAAAGAGCCGCAAGGGGAGGAGCTCCCAATGTTCAACTCATATCGTCTATGGCGCACTACCATTCACCGAAAGTCGGCAACTTTTTCATTCTCTCTATACATGTTTAAACAACATGTTCTACAATAGGGACAATAGCAATGGAAACTCGGGACGAGCCGTCTATCCATCTACGGCGCAGCCCCTTATTCAAAAGGACGGTGAGTGCATCCATGGAGCGTGCAAGCGGCGTTCTGATGCCCGTTTCGTCATTGCCCGGACCTTACGGTATCGGCGGCTTTGGCTGGAACGCCTATGACTTTGTCGATTTCCTCGCCTCGTGCAAACAACATTACTGGCAGATTCTCCCCCTTACGACAACGAGCTATGGCGACTCGCCCTATCAGTCGTTCTCGGCCCGTGCGGGCAACCCCAATTTCATCGACTTTGCCGAGCTTATCGAGGCCGGCTATCTGGAGCAGTGCGATATCGACGGCGTGTACCTGGGCTCCGACCCCAGCAATGTCGACTATGGTGCCATCTTTGGTGGCCGTCGTCAGATTCTCGACCGCGCCGCCGAGCGCTTTGCCGCCGACAAGCCGGCCGACTTCGACGACTTTGTCCAAGCAAACGAAGACTGGCTCATCCCCTACTGCGAGTTCATGACCGTCAAGGAGGAGTGCGGTCTCAAGGCCTTTTGGGAGTGGCCCGCAGAGCTCCGTACCCGCGGCGAGGCTTCTGCCAAGGTCTGCGCCGCCCATCCCGCGCGCATGCTCTACCACCAGATGACGCAGTACTTCTTCAATCGTCAGTGGAGCCGCCTCAAGGCCTATGCCAACGAGCGCGATATCCTCATCATCGGCGACCTGCCCATCTATGTCTCGCGCGACTCCGTCGAGATGTGGGCCACGCCCGAGCTCTTTAAGATCGACGCCGCCGGTAATCCTGTGAGTGTCGCCGGCACGCCGCCCGACCAGTTCTCGGCCACCGGCCAGTACTGGGGCAATCCCATCTACGACTGGGACGCCATGGAAGCCGACGGTTTCTCCTGGTGGGAGGGCCGTATCCGCGCCGCCCTCGACATGTACGATGTCATCCGCCTGGATCACTTCCGCGGCTTCGAGGCCTATTGGGAGGTGCCGTTCTCCTCACCCGATTCGTCCTACGGTTCGTGGACGCAGGGCCCCGGCCTCAAGTTCTTCAAGACGCTCGAGGAAAAGCTCGGCACGCTGCCCATCATCGCCGAAGACCTGGGCTTCCTCACCCCCGGCGTCATCGACATGCGCGACAACTCGGGCTTCCCCGGCATGAAGATCTTGCAGTTCGCCTTTGAGGGCACCAACTCGTACTACCTGCCGCACAACTACATTGCCAACACCGTCGCCTATGTGGGCACACACGACAACGAGACGGCGCGCGGTTGGTTTGAGGGAACGGCCACCCCGCGTCAGCGCGAGCAGGCGGCCCTGTACACCCACCAGCAGGCAGGCGAGCCCATGGCCGATGCACTCAACCGCGCCATCGCCGCCAGCGTAAGCGATACCTGCATCTACACCATGCAGGACCTGCTCAACCTGGGCAACGAGGCGCGCATCAACACTCCCGCCACCATGGGCGGCAACTGGACCTGGCGCATGCTCGATGGCGCCATCACCCGCGAGCTCGAGCACAAGCTCACCGGCTGGACCGAGACCTACTTCCGCATCCCGTCGGAAGACGAAATTGAGCTTCCCCAATAGGAGCCACCGCGCCCGACCCCACCCCATCGTGCGGACGCGTCCGTTTTCCCCGCGCGAGGCCACTCCAATCCCTCGCGCGGGCTTCTTTTGAATTTCTGACATGTAATCAACCCATCACAGGAGGAAACATGCCCCGTATCAATCTTGCGGATCTTGCCGAGCAGTCCTTTGGCACCTCGCTCGAGCAGCTCGATGACCGTCGTATTTATAAGCTGCTGGCCAAGCTCGTGCAGGAGCGCTCTGCCGCCTGTCCTCTCAACAACGGCAAGAAAAAGCTCTACTACATCTCTGCCGAGTTTTTGATCGGCAAGCTGCTCATCAACAATATGATCGACCTTGGCATCTATGACGAGGTTAAGGACCAGCTCACCGCCGCGGGCCACGACCTCAACAAGATCGAGGAGTTCGAGGTCGAACCGTCGCTCGGCAACGGCGGCCTGGGCCGTCTGGCCGCATGCTTCCTGGATTCCATCGCCACGCTGGGCTTGACCGGCGATGGCGTGGGCCTCAACTACCATTACGGCCTGTTCCGCCAGCGCTTTGTCGACAACCAGCAGAAGGCCGTCCCCGACGAGTGGCTCGGTGAGCAGGACATCCTAGTCGACGACGACCGCTCCTACACCGTCGAGTTCGGTGATTTTGCCGTTACTTCCAAGCTCGTCAACATCGATGTACCCGGTTATGGCCAGCCCACCAAGAACCGCCTACGCCTGTTCGACCTGGCAAGTGTCGACGACGGCCTGGTCCCCGGCAGCTCCATCGACTTCGACAAGACCGAGATCGCCAAGAACCTCACCTTGTTCCTCTATCCGGATGATTCCGACGAGCAGGGTCGCCTGCTTCGCATCTACCAGGAGTACTTCATGGTGAGCAATGCCGCCCAGCTCCTGATTGACGAGGCCGTCGAGCGCGGCAGCAACCTGCACGACCTGGCCGACTACGCCGTGGTCCAGATCAACGACACGCACCCCACCATGGTCATTCCCGAGCTCATCCGCCTGCTCGCCACCGAGCACGACATTGAGTTTGACGAGGCCGTTGCCATCGTGCGCTCCATGGTCGCCTACACCAACCACACGATTCTTGCCGAGGCGCTCGAGAAGTGGCCGCTCGCCAGCCTGCAGAAGGTCTCGCCCGCCATCGCCGACATCATCGTCAAGCTCGACGAGATCGCCAAGGCCGAGCACGACGACCCGCGCGTCGCCATCATCGACGAGCATAAGACCGTCCACATGGCCCACATGGACATCCACTTTGGCTTCTCCATCAACGGCGTCGCCGCGCTCCACACCAAGATTCTTGAGGACACCGAGCTCCACCCGTTCTACGAGATCTATCCCGAGAAGTTCTCCAACAAGACCAACGGCATCACCTTCCGCCGCTGGATCCATGGTGCCAACCCCACGCTCGCCAGCCTGCTCGACGATGTAATCGGCACCGATTGGCGCAGCACCGGCGACCTGAGCAAGCTTGCCGAATTCGCCAACGACAAGGATGTTCTTGAGCGCCTGGCCGCCACCAAAGTCGAGGCCAAAACCATCATGCGCGAGTTTATGGCGCTCGAACAGGGCGTGACGATCCCCTCCAACGCCATCATCGATGTTCAGGTCAAGCGTATCCACGAGTACAAGCGCCAGCAGATGCTCGCGCTCTACATCATCTGGAAGTACCTCGACATCAAGAACGGCAATAAGCCTAAGCACCCCGTCACCATCATCTTTGGCGGCAAGGCGGCCCCCGCCTACACCATCGCCCAAGACATCATTCACCTGATCCTAACGCTGTCCCAGTGGATAGCCAACGACCCCGACGTGGCCCCCTACCTGCAGGTTGTCATGATCGAGAACTACAACGTCACCGCTGCCGAGCGCGTGATTCCCGCTGCTGACATCTCCGAGCAGATCAGCCTGGCCTCCAAGGAGGCGAGCGGCACCTCCAACATGAAGTTCATGCTCAACGGCGCCTTGACCCTGTGCACGCTCGACGGCGCCAACGTGGAGATCGCCGAGCTCGTCGGCGACGAGAACATCTACACCTTTGGTGCCTCGTCCAAGCAGGTCGAGCAACTCTACGCCGACGGCACCTATGACGCCGGCACGCTCTACCGCAAGCCCGGCATCAAGCTGCTGGTGGACTTCATCACCAACCCCGCCTTTATGGCAACCGGCAACGCCGAGCGCCTGCAGCGTCTGCACGACGACATCAAGGGCAAGGACTGGTTCATGGCCCTGCTTGACATTGAGGAGTACATCCAGACCAAGGAGCGCGTGCTGGCAGACTACGAGGACCAGGACGCCTGGATGCGCAAGGCGCTGATCAACATCGCCAACGCCGGCACCTTCTCGTCCGACCGTACGATCTCCCAGTACAACGACGAGACCTGGCACCTGGACTAACCCATTCCCCTTACCCATCCTCTTGAAAGCGGAGTCGTGGCAACACGGCTCCGTTTTTTGTGCCCGCGTGTTGCCCGTGGCCCGCCTCGACCAAATCGTCTCAATCTGTAACACCTACTCGGCCAAAACGGTCCTACCTGTTACAGATCAAGACAAACCGGTCCTTTCTCTAGGATTTATCTCAATCTGTAACACCTAACGTCCGAAATCCGCCCTTACTGTT
>CABUDB010000126.1 GCA_902490245.1 uncultured Collinsella sp. | reverse complement strand
TCCATCACCACGCGAAAGGCATCGGGGTCGGCCAGCTGGCCATAGGTCATCAAAACGACGGGATATCCCATCGCTTGCAGCGCCGTCGTTCGGTCGGAGTCCGAGATCTTGGATTCTATGGATCCATGAATGGCTTTACCTTGACATTCAACCAGGCACTCTCGGCTGCCGTCCTTATTTGCCAGCAGAATATCGGCATAGCGCCTATCAAGCCCCGAAATCAGGCGGGCACTGCGCGTCATGCGAATCTCGACGTTATTGGTAAGGCGCAGCCCTTCGCCGCCGCGCAACCTCGTAAGGCCAAACAGCATCGAAGCCTGGACCTCGAGCGGCGATGCCGCCATCCCCGTAACGCATTTTGCGGCACGTGTGAACGATTTAGCACCGCGAAGCCCCCGGACCTTATCGACGTACTCTGCAAGTTCAGAGAGCTCGATCAAGGGCGGTCGTTTCCACAAGTCTGTTGGATTCCCCGAGGTATCCTTTACGTTTTCCCAGCCCGACCGTGCGTCACCCCACCGGTCCCCATATGCCTGCTCAAGTGCCAACTTTACCTGAGGCGCAATCTTGCACACGGCAAAGGTGCCGCACATCTCATACATGCACATGATCAGACGCTCGTTTGAGACCGAGGAGGCCAGGGTCAGCAGGGTAAAGAGCGGGGACGCGACATCGAGGCCAAACTCTGTCTGCCGCACGGAGCCAAACGGCCTCTCCCCGTTCCAAACATGCCTGACAATGCGATCGCCCTTACGTCCGCAGCTGCCCTGCGCCAAAACGTGTAACGGGGTGCCCAGGAAATGCTTGACGAGTGGGTGCTCACAAAGATGCTCCCTGCGCGGATCGTCTACAGAATCGGGCAGGTCCGGCATTATCGCCAAGACCTGTGGAGGTATCCGGTGATACCGAAAGGCAGATATGTCGCACAGCATGTCGTCCATAACGGCTACGTACCCACTACGTCGTTTGTGAGCCCGCTCGGACGGCAAACGCGATGGCTTAGCCTGCGAACGGTAAATACTGCTACGTGCGCATCGCGAATCTCTCAGGAGGCTTACAATCTGTTTGGAAAGCAGACTGATTGTGAGGTTGCATATGGTTGATGAGGACTTTGCCTGGCGACTTGCGCAGGAGCTTGTGCGGATCGACAGCTCAGACCCGGGCGCATATGAGGACGAGATTGAGCGCTATATCAAAGCGTTGGCTGAGGAACGGTTGGCGCGGCTGAGTCATCCGGTGCTCCATGCCGTGCAGGTTGAGGAACTCGAGGTGCTGCCCGGGCGCCGCAACCTTATGGTCACCGTGCCGGGACTGAGCGACGAGCCACGGCTCGTCTATATCTGCCATATGGATACCGTTACGCTGGGCGACGGCTGGGACGAGGACATTCCGCCGATCGGAGCGATCGTGCGCAACGATAAACTCTATGGCCGGGGCGCCTGCGACATGAAGGGCGGCCTGGCTTGCGCCATTGCCGCACTGGTCCATACGCTCGAGCGCGTGGTGGCGGATGGCGCGCTGCCCCGCCGCGGCTTTTCGCTTATCTGCTCGGTCGACGAGGAATACTTTATGCGCGGCTCAGAGGCCGCGATCGATGCCGGCTGGGTCGGCTCGCGTGAATGGGTGCTGGACACCGAACCCACCGACGGACAGATCCAGGTGGCGCACAAGGGACGTACGTGGTTCGAGATTGAAATGGCTGGCGTGACGGCGCATGCGAGCCAGCCCTGGAAGGGCGCGGATGCCGTCGCCGCCATGGCCGAGGTCGTGTGTTCGCTCCGTCGCGCGTTTGTGGCGCTGCCCGCGCACGATGAGCTGGGGTCTTCGACCATCACGTTTGGCCAAATCGAGGGCGGATATCGCCCCTATGTCGTGCCCGACCGCGCCAAAGTCTGGGTCGACATGCGTCTGACCCCGCCGACCGATACGGCCGCCGCGACGCGCATGGTAGAGCAGGCCATCGCCGTCGCCGAAGCCGCCGTTCCCGGTTGCCACGGCAGCCACACCGTGACGGGCGACCGCCCCGCCATCGAGCGCGACCCGAACTCTCCCCTTCTAGCAGCGCTCAAGCGTGCCGCCGATGACGTGACGGACGCGGACACGACCGTCGGCTTCTTTACCGGCTACACCGACACCGCCGTCATTGCCGGCAAGACAGGCAACCGCAATTGCATGAGCTACGGTCCCGGGTCGCTCGCACTCGCGCACAAGCCCAACGAATATGTGCCCCATGCCGATATCGTTCGTTGTCAGCAGGTGCTAATCGCGCTCGCCGATAACGTGCTCTGGGACGCGAGCGGCCAAGTTGGGGCATAATAAGCCGCGAACAAACCGACTCGTGCGTTAGGACCGCCCATGAAAGCACTTCCGTTTCCCTGCATCCGCCCGGCTCAGGACCGCGTGCTCGAGGCGCTGCCTGCAATGGGCAGCATCCTGAGCGGCAACGATGCTCTGCGCGGAGCCATTGCCGATGGTCTGATGCTCAAGGACCCGGGTGCGGCGTATTACGTGTACGAATGCTCGGGCGAGCCGGGACGTGTGACGGGTGTCGTGGCGATCTGCCCGACGAGTGTACTTGCGGGCGGCAAGGGCGATGCCAGCGCTGACGTGGCCGCCGCCGCGCGCGCGATCGCCGAGCTCAAGGTGCAGCCACGCCCCGTGTCGCTCGCCTACGAGGCCTCGCCCGTCATGGATATCATCTTGGGCGCCGCCAAAGAGGGCGCGTCGCTCTACGCCGTCACCGACCCCGCGGGCATTACGCACCGCGCGTGGGAGGTCAAGCGCGAGGACGCCGTCGGGGCCATCCGCGCTATGCTCGACCAAGCACCGGAGCCGGCACTGGCCGACGACCCCGCCTACGCCGCCGCTCTGACCGGGGCGTCGCAGCTGCTGGCCGATGAGGCCCGTGCCGCCGGAACGTACACCGGCAAGGAGCCGTTCAACTTTACCGTTGCCGTGCTCTTCCCCGCCGCGCAGGTCAGCGGCGCCGCACCGCAGGTTCCGACGGGTCTGCTCACGCACCAGGTCGCGCGGTTCTAGCAAGACCAGACCGCCCAGCACAAAAATCGGCAGCTCAACAAACAGGGGGCGGAGATGCAGCAGGTACATGCATCTCCGCCTCTTTTGCGTCGAGACGTTATGCCGGCGACCCGTGCCGCCACGCTCGCGTTATCCCCGCTGCGGGCCTGCTGCCGCCACAAGTGGTTCAAGCCCCAGCTCGCGCGCGTAATCCTCCTGCGTAAAAATCTCAATCAGCTCAAACGTACCGGCCTCGTCGTCAAACACGAAATGCAGCACCGAGCAGTTGCCCGGCACGCGATCGCGCTCGTCAGCCGCCGCACCCCTCACGTGGTCCAAAAACTCCTTGATAGCCGAGCCATGGCTTACCGCGAGCACGCACGTATGGTCCGGACGCTGTATAAGCTCGGTCAGCGTCGCCACCATGCGCTCGCGCACCTGCATCTGGCCCTCGCCGCCAAACTGGCGATAGAAGTCGCGCCACGGGCGCTCGGGCATAAGCATCACGCGCTCGGCCTCAAAGTCGCCAAAGAACCACTCACGCAGGCCGTCCAGGCGCTCGTACGCCAAGCCCGGCCACAAGTTGGCGATAGTCTGCTCGGTGCGATGAAGCGTGGAGGTGTAGGCATGATCGGGCTCAATGCCGCGCGCACGTAAAAACATGCCGGCGCGCGCCGCCTGGTCGCAACCCAACTGCGTAAGCGGCGAGTCACTCCACCCCTGAATGATACGCTTGAGGTTGAATATCGTCTGTCCATGACGGACCAGATACAGATCTTTATTCATAGGGGCCCTTTCGTTCGTTACCAACCCAAGAGCGAAAACGCCCCGTCGGAATAGCCAAAATGAAGCACGGCACCGTTGTCGGGTAGCTCTCCCCCGCCAGTCACATACTCAAGAAACTCCTGGCAGGCTGAGCCGTGGGAAACCGCCAGCACGCAGTCGTGCTGCGGCCTGGCCATGATGCGGGACAGTGCCGCGACCATGCGCGACTGAAGCTGCACTTCCGACTCGCCACCAAAGGCCACCGGATAATCGCCCCAGGGCTGCGGCGGCATCTCGCGATTTGATGTGCCCTCCAGCGAGCCAAAATGCCACTCACGCAGGTCATCGACCAGCTCAATGGAACGACCCTCGCCAACGATAAGCTCGGCAGTATGCCGCGCCCGGCCTAACGGCGAGGAATACACATGATCAAAGGCCACGCCACGCGCCGCAAACGCCGTACGCGCCGTCAGCGCCTGCTCGCGCCCGCGCGCCGTAAGCGGCGAATCGTGCCAGCCCTGCAAAATGCTCTGCGCATTGAGCTCAGTCTGCCCATGCCGCACCAAATACAGATCTGCCACACACCCTCCCCTCGTACCACCACAAAGGGGACAGGAGCCTTTGTGGTGATTGTGCCGCCGGATTGCACCGCAACGACGCACAACTACAGCAGCACGTCGGCAAGCGGACGCTTGGGTACGTGGTGCACCTGCGCCTCGTCGCGCCAATAATTGATGGAGCCGTCGGGGTTGGAATCGATCGCATCGATCACCTGTGTCTCGGCCGGAACGCCAAACGCCATGATCAGCTTGAGCTCATACTTGTCGTTATCGAGCCCCATGGCATCGATCGCGTGGGGCGTAAAGGCCTTGAACATGCAGGCTGCCACCTCGGGCGTGGCGCTGCGGGCGGCGAGCATCATCGTCTGCGCGGCAATGCCCGTGTCGACATCGGTAATGGGAGCGGCGAGCTTGCCCGGAACGGCGCGCTCAGCAAGAATCGCGATGTAGCCGGTCGGGCGCTCGCCCTCATCGGGACCCGGCCAATCCTTGAGCGCACCGGCCCACGCAAGCTCATCAAATACACGCACGCAATCCTCGGCACCGCTCACCACGTGAAAACGAAGACGCTGAGCATTGGCGCCACAGGGAACCAGGTGCGCCAGTTCCGCCAGCTCGAGCAAAAACTCGCGCGGCACGCGCATAGACTCGTCAAAGCGACGGCACGTGCGGGCGCGGCGAACCAACGCATCAAACGCGTCCAAGCCGAGCTTTTCGCAACCCTGCTTTGCCATCGACTCAGCGCTTACCGGCGCCTCGGGAACTGCTTCGTTCATAGGGACCCCCAATTTCGGGCAATTGTTCTTAGGAGAATCTAACCCAAAACGTAGGCAATAACGAACAGGGCTGCAATGTTCTACACCTGTTGAATAGAAAATCGCGACGTGGGGAACAACGGAAACAATTCGGGGCCTTTGGGTTACGTTTCGCCCTCCCCGACCCATACGCCAGCGCCTTTAGGCGATACTGGGTGTAACGATCAAGGCTTACGCCCCTATGCAGA
>CABUDB010000125.1 GCA_902490245.1 uncultured Collinsella sp. | reverse complement strand
AGTCTGTCGGGCATGCTCGACAGACCAGTCGTCCGGTCGTCGGCTCGCAGCTCGGTAATCGTCCGGCCGCAAAAAAGTCCTCTCGTCCCTCGGTGACGTCAAAGCCTGTTATGGGCGCCAAGCCTGCCCGTCCCATGGCAGCTCCCAAGCCCTCGACGGGAACTAAAGCGGCGCGTCCAGGTCTCACGCTGGGCGCATCGAAACCGCGCTCGCTGACATCGGTGCCGGCTACCGCCAAGAAGCCTTCGAGTAAAAAAGGTTTCAACCCGTTATCTTCACTTGGAGCGATGGCAAATAAAACATCAGATGCCGCTTCTGTCGTTACAGGCAAAGGCAAAATCGTGGGCGGCGTTCTGGCCGTCTTGGCCGTGCTCGTCGTCGTTGCCATCGTGGTGATCAACTCTGGACTGTTTACTGCCACTGATATTCAGATTCAAGGCAGCGAGCATGTGACGAAGCACGATGCTATCCAGCTGATCGACTTGCCCGAGGGAACGTCGCTTTTTAACGTCGATCCCGACCAGATTACCGAGGATCTCAAGCAGAACCCGTGGGTTTCGGGCGTGGATGTCCAGCGCCAGTTTCCCCATACGCTTATCATCACGCCGACGGAGCGTAAAGTTATCGCCATTGCGTATATCAGCTCCGACGACCTTGCCTGGGCTATCGGAGACGATGACACCTGGATCGCCCCGCTGTCGACGTCGGTCGAAGTGGACGACCAGGGCAACGTCATCACGACAGGGCAGGGCTCAAATACCTTGACCGGAATCGATGCCGCGCTGGCGCTCGCCAAGCATTATGGCGCGGTGTTATTGACTGATGTCTCGGCGGATGTCGCTCCGGTTTCCGGCCAGGCGGTGAACTCCAAAGCCGTTAAGGCCGGCCTGGATTATGTGCGTGGTTTTTCGAGCGAGTTCTTGGGACAAGTCAAGGATATTTCCACGCCTTCGGTCGAAGCCATCTCGGCAAACCTCAATAACGGCATTGAGGTGTCGCTGGGCGATTCGGACGATATCGCCAAGAAGGAACGCGTAGTCACCAAGTTGCTTTCGCAGGTAGAGGGCGTAACGTATATCAATGTGCGCTCTCCGGGCAACTACACATTTAGGAATGCTCCGACCTCGTAGCGCTGGTTGATGCTTTGTTGAGGGGCCATACCACGCTGTTTATCTTGTTTGTTTGGTTTACACGGTCAATTATTTGACTGATACGTTCATAATGTGCAAACATAATACGGTTTACCTTTGCATTTACTTTCAACCTGAAGGTTAATGTGCGCAGGGGTCGACCCATGCTATGGCTATAACCTTTGTTCGGAGGACCGACATGCACGAGACAGAGATCAACAACTACCTTGCCGTCATTAAGGTGGTCGGCGTCGGCGGCGGCGGTACCAACGCGGTCAATCGAATGATCGAAGAGGGCATCCGCGGCGTCGAGTTTGTTGCCATCAACACCGATGCTCAGGCACTCGCGATCTCTGATGCCGATATCAAGGTGCACATCGGCACCGACCTTACCCGCGGCCTGGGCGCCGGCGCCAATCCCGAGGTTGGCCGCAAGGCTGCCGATGAGTCCCGCGACGACATCGCCGAGGCGCTCGCTGGCGCCGACATGGTGTTTATCACCTGCGGCGAGGGCGGCGGCACCGGTACCGGCGCTGCTCCCATCGTTGCCGATATCGCGATGAACGAGGTCGGCGCACTGACCGTCGCCGTCGTGACCAAGCCCTTCACCTTCGAGGGCCGCAAGCGTAAGAAGAGCGCCGAGGAGGGCATCAAGACCCTCTCCGATTGCGTCGACACCATGATCGTCATTCCTAACGATAAGCTGCTCGACATCGCCGAGAAGAAGACCACCATGCTCGAGGCCTTCGCGATTGCCGATGGCGTCCTTTCCCAGGGCACCCAGGGCATCACCGACCTCATCACCGTCCCCGGTATCATCAACCTGGACTTCGCCGATGTTAAGACCATCATGAAGCAGGCCGGTACCGCCATGATGGGTATCGGTACCTCTTCTGGGGATACTCGTGCCGTCGACGCTGCCCAGCAGGCCATCTCCAGCCCGCTGCTCGAGAGCTCCATCGATGGTGCCACGCGCGTGCTGCTCTCCATCGCCGGTTCCAAGGACCTGGGCATCCAGGAGATCAGCGACGCCGCCGACGTTGTCGCCAACGCCGTCGACCCCGAGGCCAACATCATCTTCGGTACCGTTGTCGACGAGTCCCTGGGCGATCAGGTGCGTATCACCGTCATCGCTACGGGCTTCTCCGACTCCAACGTCAACCGTCAGGATGAGCTCTTTGCTGCTCAGCAGTCTCAGAGCAAGGCCGCTGCCTCCGCTGAGCCGCAGCGCACCGCCCTGGCTGCCAGCCCGGCTCAGGCCGCTCCCACCCGCAACGTCGGTGGTACCGAGCTGCCCAACTTTGGCAACGACCAGTTCGAGCTTCCCGACTTCCTGAAGCGCGGTAGCTTCTAGTTCGTTTTTCTCAACGACCTGCACGGGGTGTGTCCATTTGGATGCACCCCGTTTTGTTTCTCGTTTGTAAACGAAAGCCTCCAATCTCCTTACGTTCCCTTTACGTTTGGTCCCTACCGCTGCGGGTATCCTTTTAAGGAAGTATGACAGCCGTATAAACGCGGACTGCGCGGCGACGCCGCGGTACTTGTGTTATTAGGAGGCTTTAGTATGGCAGCACGTGCGGACAACGTTTCGCGTGTCGACCATGATGGAGTTACGTTGGTGGAGGGCGCGACATCCGATGTCCGCTTTGCCTTTACCGAGCGCACCGGTGGCGTTTCTGAAGATGCGTACTCCTCGCTCAACCTGGGCTCGCATGTAGGCGATGACCCCTTTGCTGTTCAAGAAAATCGTCGTCGAGCGCTCGAAGCTATGGGCGCCACTGAGTGCGAGCATAATCTGCTCGTGCCCAATCAGGTACATGGTGACCATATCGTTACGGTGACTTCGAACGGTGCCGACGATCTTGAGGCTGTTCGCGAGCAGATTGCCGAGGGCTGCGATGCCATCGTCTGTACGGCCCATGACGTGCCCGTGCTGCTCTGCTTTGCCGACTGCGTTCCCGTGGTGCTGGTGGCCCCTGGCGGATTTGCCGTGGTGCACTCCGGTTGGAAGGGCACGATTGCACGTATTTCTGCCAAGGCGTGCCAGGCGCTTTGCGATGCTGCCGGCTGCGATGCGAGCGACGTTTCCGCCTATATCGGCCCCCATATCTTGGCTGACGAATATGAGGTATCCCAGGAACTCATGGATCGCTTTGCCGTCGAGTTCTCTTGCATCGATGCGAGTGCCTCTCGCATGCTCGATCTTTCCGCTGCCATTTATGAGGCGCTGGTAGATGCCGGTGTGGACGCGGATAATATCGTGGATACCCAGCTTTCGACTGTGCGTCAGAACGACCGCTTTTATTCCTACCGTAACGAGGACGGCACCTGTGGGCGCCATGCTGCGATCGGCGTGATGCTATGAGAAAGATCATATCGGTCCTGAGCGCCGCCGTGCTTACGCTTACGCTGTGCGCCTGTTCTTCGGGATCTTCTACCTCTTCCATTACCGTGGCCGGCTCCACGACCTGCCTTCCTATCGCCGAAATTGCGGCAGAGGGCTTTAAGGAGGAGACCGGCATCGACGTGCTCGTTTCCGGTTTGGGCTCTTCCGCTGGCATCGAAGCCGTCAGCGCTGGCACGGCCGATATCGCCAGCTCCTCCCGTGGACTCAATGCCGACGAACAGGATCTGGGCCTGACTCCCATCGTCATTGCCCACGACGGTATCGCGGTCATCGTGAACGAAGACAACCCCGTCGATAACCTCTCGACCGAGCAGCTCCGCGATATCTATGCCGGCAAGATCACCAACTGGAAAGAAGTCGGTGGCGAGGACCTGAGGATTCAGGTTATCAACCGAGATGAGGCGTCTGGCACGCGTGAAGCCTTCCGCACCATCGTGATGGACGGCACCCCGTTCGATCGCCGCTCCGCCGTTCTTTCGGGCACGGGCCAGGTGCGCGACGTGGTATCTCGTTCGCGCGGGGCTATCGGCTACATTTCGCTGGGCTTCGTCGATGGCCTCGACGCCAAGACCTCGGTCAAGGCCGTCTCGGTCAATCATGTTGAGGCGTCCGAGAAGACGGTCGCGAGTGGCGGCTATCCCATCTCGCGCGACCTTTACTTCTTTGTGAAGGGTGCGCCTTCGCAGCAGGCGCAGGATTACATCGACTACGTGACGTCCGAAAAGATGGACAAGCAGATTCGCGAGGCGGGCTTTATTCCCGTCACCAACGACGAGAAGGGGAGTGAGTAGCATGGAAGCACGGGAAAACTCCCAGACTGAGCAGAATGCTCAGGCGCCCAAGAAGCGCGAGCTGGCGCTCGTATCGCGCAGCACCTATATCAAGGAGAAGGCGCTGCAGTGGATTTTCTTTGCCTGCGCGTTCTTGGCGGTTGTTACCGTCATCCTGATTTTTGTCTTTACCACGTACTCGGCGCTGCCCGTCTTTACCGACATCGGTCTGGCGGACTTCTTTAGCTTTACGTGGGCGCCCTCTGAGGGCCACTACGGCATCGTGTCGCTGCTTGCCGGCTCGGGTCTGGTGACCGTCGGTGCGCTCGCCATGGGTGTGCCCCTAGGCGTGGGCACGGCCGTGTATCTGGTCGAGATCGCCGGCAAGCGCGTGCGCAAGCTCATCAGCCCTGCCGTTGACCTGTTGGCCGGCATCCCTTCTATCATCTATGGCTTCTTTGGCATGATCATCATCCGTCCGTTTATCGCGCAACTGACCGGTGGTCTTGGTTTTGGTGCGCTGACGGCGTGGTTCGTGCTTGCCATCATGATCGTCCCTACCATCACCACGCTCACCATCGATGCCCTCAATTCCATTCCCATGGGTATTCGCGAGGCATCGTATGCCATGGGTGCTACTAAGTGGCAGACCATCTATAAGGTCGTGCTACCTGCCGCCAAGCTGGGTATCGTGGATGCCATCGTGCTGGGTATGGGCCGTGCCATCGGCGAGACCATGGCCGTGCTCATGGTCGTGGGTAACGCCCCGGTTATTCCCGACAGCATTGCGAGCCCCATCTCGACGCTCACGAGCCAGATCGCGCTCGACATGAGCTATTCCTCGGGTCTGCACCGCTCGGCGCTGTTCGGCATGGGCGTGGTCCTGTTTATCATCTCCGCCACGCTGGTGGGCATCGTCCGTCTGATTTCCAAGAAGAAGAGGGGGTAGGCTATGTCCGATTCCGTTGACACGACGGTCGATACGACCTCGTCGCGCGAGCGCATCAAGCGTGCCCTTTCCCATGGCAAGAAGGGCCGCATCAACAAGGACCTGTCCAACAAGATCATGCTTGGCGTGTTCCGTGCCGCGGCATACATCACCACGCTGGTGCTTGTCGCTATC
>CABUDB010000124.1 GCA_902490245.1 uncultured Collinsella sp. | reverse complement strand
GCCATGCCGCGTTTGGCGACTTCCTGCCCCAGTACGTCGGCATAGTCGAGTTCGGGCTCAAAGGTCGCCTCGAGCACTTCAGAATCCAAGTAGTGCCGCGCGGCATCGCCCATGCCATGGGCAAGCTGAGACAAATGATCGATGAATCCACAATCCACGCCCGCGAGTGGCACATGCTGGTCTGACCTGCCGGCGATAAAAGACAGCCCCATATCACGCGCCAATAGCTGAAACGCCACCTCGCCCTTGACAGGAAGCACCGTACCGTCCAAGCCAAGCTCACCTGCGATAAGACAACGATGGAGGTTGTCGCGGGGAATCTGACCATCGGCCGCCAATACCGCGATGGCGATGGGCAGATCAAAGCCGCTACCGGTCTTGCGAATATCGCCAGGCGCCAGATTGACCGTAATGCCCGAGCGCGGGATTTCAAACCCGGCGGAGCGCATCGCGCAGCGAATACGACCGCGTGACTCCATCACCTCCATACTCGGAATGCCGAGCATCTGAATGCCCGGAACGCCGCCGGCAAGCGAGACCTCGACCGTGACGTGAATCGCCTCGACGCCACGGATGCAGGCCGCGTGAACGGCAAACGTCTCGAACGCCATCACGACACCTGCCAATCGAACGCGTTGTACTGATGCTCGATCTCGGCGATATGCCCGCCGCGAATGGTGACACCCACGGCATCGAAGCGAATCGCCTTGAGCGGATAATGTTCCATGAGATAGCAACTTGCGATGCGGCGATAGCGGCGTTGCTTTCGGGCGTCCACAGCCTCCTCGGGAAAGACCCGCGTGCTGCAATCCAGCGCAACGCGTCTGGTCTTGACCTCGGCCATCACCACGACATCGTCGAGCTCATCGAGCAGCACCAGATCGGCCTCGCCCTCGGAGCAACGATAACCCTGCTCCAGCAAGGTGTAGCCGCGCTCGTTAAAGTAGTCGATGGTGATCAGCTCGCCCAGCATGCCCAGCTCGCGGGGACTGAGCCCCTTGATAAACTCAGGCGTCATCGCCCCGCAGTCGAGCTCGCCGTTTTCCCAACGCTCCTTGAGCTGCTGCGTCTTGCTCTTTTTGCTTGCGGCACTCATGGGGTCTCCTTTCCCGCACGCTGCATTGCCCCGATGATGAGGGCACCTTTCGTGCGGGTAAGTACCGGAAGCAAACCAAAAGCTGACCAAATGCCGTCAAAAAACGGGCCGTACGCAGCAATGGTGTTGCATACGGCCCGCCACCAGCAGGTTTATAAAACCCCAGAGGTCCCTGTCTCCACAATTGACCTAGAAAAGGCGCTCAGTCTGCAGAAAGTTTCCGCAAAAGCTCACGCGGTGCAGTGGACAAAGTCCATGTTTGCGAATGGCCTCGATATGCTCGGGGCTTGCATAGCCCTTCGACTCGGCCAGATGGTACTCGGGATACTCGGCGTCGTACTCGACCATCATCTCGTCACGCGTGACCTTGGCCATGATGGACGCCGCGGCGATGCAGGCGATTTTGGCATCGCCCTTCACCACATCGCGCTCGTTAGGAACGGCGCCCAAGGGGTTACCATCCATGAGGACGCAGTCGGGTTCAAGTCCCATATCGGCCACGGCGCCCGCAACGGCAGTACGGATAGCACGGGCCATGCCCATTTCATCGATATCCTTCGGCGCGATATGGCAAAAACCGATCGCCGTCGCCACCTCGGCAATCTTCACTGAGAGCAACTCGCGGCGCGCGGGCGTGAGCTTTTTGGAATCGTTGATACCCCAGACGCGCGGCTCCATAGGAAGACAGACGGCGCATACCGTCAAAGGGCCGGCCACCGATCCGCGACCCACCTCGTCGACACCAACGACCACCCCATCGCCACCAAGCTCATGCATAAGCTCGTACATGTCATTGACGCGCTCGCGCTCGGCAAGTTCCTTGGCATGGCGCTTAAGAGCACGCTCGCAAGCCTTGATCACCTGCTGGCGCGGGTCCTCGCGATAATGCTCCACGAGGGCGGGGATCTCCTCAAACGTAGCGCTCGCCAACTCACCGGCAACCTGCGATGCCGAAACCGAGCTCGTCATGTTGGCCATACCAGGCCCTCCTTGCATGCAAATCAGATAAAAAGAAGGGCCACCCGAAGGTGACCCTTGTGTCCAAACGAGTGGACAGACGCTGCGATCTTCTTAGCGCTTCTCGGGGATGCGAGCAGCCTTGCCCACCTTGTCGCGGAGGTAGTACAGCTTGGCGCGACGGACGCGACCATGACGAACGACCTCGAGCTTGGCGATCTTGGGGCTGTGAAGCGGGAAGGTACGCTCAACACCGACACCGAAGGACATCTTGCGGACGGTGAAGGTCTCGCGGGCACCGGCGCCGGCCATGCGGATGACGTCGCCCTGGAAGACCTGGATGCGCTCGCGGTCGCCTTCCTTAATGCGGTAGTGAACCTTGACGTTGTCGGCGACGCGAACCTGAGGAATGTCCTCGCGGATCTGCTGACGCTCGATTGCGCGGATGTAATCCATGTGCAATTCCTTACTCTTCTAGAGGTGCCGTACCACCTTGGCCGGCACGTAGTTGAACAAACGTATTCGAGTATACACGCGCGGGTTTCTGCTGCAAGAACAATTTTTTACGCAGACAAAAAGACAAAACCCGCACATGATAACCGCCCGCCTCACGAATGAGGCGGGCGGCATGAAGGGGGCTACGCTAGGCGTCTATACCCAAAACGTTAGGCGGAACGTTTGGCCTCGAGCTTGGCCTGGGCGGCAGCCAGGCGTGCGAGGGGCACGCGGTAGGGCGAGCAGGACACATAGTCCACATCGGCCACGTTAAATAGGCCCTTGATGGACTTGGGGTCGCCGCCGTGCTCGCCACACACGCCAAAGTGCATGCCGGGGTTGGTGGCGCGACCCTTCTCGACGGCCATGCGCACCAGCTCGAGTACCGCAGAGTCGATGGTCTCGAAGGGGTTATCCTTCAAGATCTTCTTGTGCATGTACAGCGGGATGAACTTGGCCTCGGCATCGTCGCGGGAGAAGCCGAAGGTCGTCTGCGTGAGGTCGTTGGTGCCAAAGCAGAAGAAGTCGGCATGATGGGCGATCTCGTCGGCGACCATGCAGGCACGCGGCAGCTCGAGCATCGTGCCCACGGGAATATTGAGCTCGACGCCTTCCTCGGCGGAAACCTCGGCGATCACGCGCTCGATGACCTCGCGGGTCTGGACATGCTCCGCCGTGATGGAGACGAGCGGGACCATAATCTCGGGACGCGGGTCGACGCCTTCCTTGATAAGGCGGGCAGCAGCCGTTGCCACGGCACGGACCTGCATGAGCGGCAGATCGCTAAAGACGACGGACAGGCGCACGCCGCGTAGGCCGAGCATGGGGTTCGACTCGACCATGCCGTCGATACGACGCAGGCGGGTGCGCAGGACGGCAAGCTCTTCCTCGCTGGCGCCAGCGGCTTCCTTCTTGGTGATGGCGACCTCGAGCTCGCGAGGATTATCCAGGAACTCATGAAGCGGCGGATCGAGCAGGCGAACGACCACGTCGCGACCGGACATAGTCTTGAACATCGCCAGGAAGTCCTCGGTCTGAACCTTGAGCAGGTCGGCCAGGGCCTGCTGCTTCACGGTCTCATCGTCAGACAGGATAAAGCTCTGGATGATGTTCTTACGGTCGCCCAGGAACATGTGCTCGGTGCGGCACAGGCCGATGGCCTCGGCACCAAACTCGAGGGCGAGCTCAGCGTCCTCAGGGTTGTCGGCGTTGACGCGCACGTGGTTGGCGTGGCCATCGGTCTCGTCCAGACGAATCTCGTCGGCCCAGGACAGGATGGTGTCCAGGTCGCCGGTGAGCTCAGCCGAAACCAGATCAACGGCGCCGTCGACGACGATGCCCTGAGTACCGTCGATGGAGATGATGTCGCCCTCATGCAGCACGCGGTCACTGCCCTCGATGTGCACGACCTTCTCGGCGGCGTCGATGTGGAAGCGCTCAACGCCGCAGACGCAGGGCGTACCCATGCCGCGGGCGATAACGGCGGCATGGCTCGTCTTGCCACCGTGGCTGGTCAGGATGCCCTCGGCGGCGACCATGCCCTTCAGGTCATCGGGGTTGGTCTCCCAACGAACCAGAATGACCTTGTGACCCTCGTTGGCGCGCGCGACGGCGTCATCGCTCGAGAACACGACCTCGCCCACGGCGGCACCGGGGCTGGCGTTAAGACCGCTGGCCAGCGCCTCGTACTTCTTGGAGGCGTCAAACTGCGGGTGCAGAAGCTGGTCGAGCTGCGCGGGATCGATGCGGCTCACGGCCTCCTCGCGAGTGATCAGGCCCTCCTCGACCATTTCGATGGCGATGCGCAGGGCGGCGGTGGCAGTGCGCTTGCCCACGCGAGTCTGGAGCATCCAGAGCTTACCCTGCTCGATGGTGAACTCGATGTCGCACATGTCGCGATAGTGATCCTCGAGCGTCAGGAACACGCGCTCGAGCTCCTCACCTGCGGACTCGAGGCCCGGGGTGGTCTTGAGGTCGGCGATGGGCTCGGTATTGCGGATGCCGGCGACGACATCCTCGCCCTGGGCGTTGACCAGAAAGTCGCCGTAGAACTCCTTAGTGCCGTCGGCCGGGTTGCGCGTAAAGGCGACGCCGGTCGCGGAGGTCTCACCCTTGTTGCCAAAAGCCATAGCCTGGACGTTGACGGCAGTACCGAGCTCGTCGGAGATGCCGTGCTGTTTGCGGTAGATGCAGGCGCGCTCGTTCATCCAGCTGCCAAAGACGGCCTGGATGGCAAGGCGCAACTGGAGCTCCGGATCATGCGGGAAGACGGGCTTGCCGCCGGTGACCTCGAGCTCGGGATACAGGGCGGCCTCGACGTTATCAGAGAAGATGCCCTTGAAGGTCTCGACAAGCTCCTGAAGGTCCTCGGCCGAAAGCTCGGAATCGACGCGAACACCGGCGACCAGGCGGGCCTGGGTCAGGGCGTTCTCGAACAGGTCGGCATCAACACCCATAACGACGTTGGAAAACATCTGGATAAAGCGGCGGTAGCTATCCCAGGCAAAACGCGGATTTTGCGTCTGGGCGATGAGCCCCTGAACGGAGTCGTCGTTGAGGCCCAAGTTGAGGACCGTGTCCATCATACCGGGCATGGAAAATGGAGCGCCCGAGCGAACCGACACGAGCAACGGATCATTGTCGTCACCGAGCTTCTTGCCACAGCGGGCCTCGAGGTCGGCCTCGGCGGCAACGATCTCATCGAGTGCGCCTTCGGGCCAGACGTTGCCGGCACCGGAGTACTCGACGCAAGTCTGGCAGGTAATGGTAAAGCCACCGGGAACCGGCAGGCCGATGCGGCTCATCTCGGCAAGGTTTGCGCCCTTGCCGCCAAGCACGAAGTTCATGGACTTGTCGCCCTCAGTGACACAGGTGCCCTGGGCGTCGGTTCCAAAACGGTAAACCCTCTTGCAATCGCTCAC
>CABUDB010000123.1 GCA_902490245.1 uncultured Collinsella sp. | reverse complement strand
ATACTACGGCGTTCTGTTCATTATGAACTGCTGCACCTATAACGAGATGATTGGCACGGAGAGGGTGTCGCCCAGCTTGAGGGCGCTCGGATCGATGTTGTAGCTCTTGGGAGCCACGGCCTTGCCGTTGATTTTGACGCCGCCGCCGTCGATATCGCGGCGGGCCTGGCCGGCGCTGGCCGAAAGACCCAGGTCCTTGAGCAGGCCGGCGAGGTAAATCTGGCCCTCGTCATTGACAGTCAGCTCGGCATGCTTCTCGGGGAAGTCGGCGAGCTGGCCCTCCTTGAACACGCGGTCGAACTCGGCCTGAGCCTCGTCGCCGGCGCCGGCACCGTGGTAGGTGTCGCACAGGTCGCGGCCCAGAGCGCGCTTGAGCTCGTAGGGGTCGGCGGAGCCATCGGCCAGGGCGGCGTCGATCTTGTCGACCTCGGCAGGGGTGAGCGAGCTGGCCAGACGATAGTACTTGCCGATCATCTCGTCGGGGATGGACATGGTCTTGCCGAACATGTCCTTGGGAGCGTCGGTCAGGCCGATGTAGTTACCATAGGACTTGGACATCTTGCGCACGCCGTCGGTGCCCTCGAGCAGCGGCATGGTGAGCGCAATCTGCGGCTCCATACCCATCTTCTCCATGAGCTCGCGGCCGGCGAGCAGGTTGAAGAGCTGATCGGTGCCGCCCATCTCCACGTCGGCCTTGATCTGCACAGAGTCGAAAGCCTGCATCACGGGATATAGGAACTCATGCAGGGCGATCGGCGTCTGAGACTGGTAGCGCTTGGTAAAGTCGTCGCGCTCAAGAATGCGGGCAACGGTGAACTTGGAGCACACCTGCAGCAGGCCGGCCAGATCCATCGAAAGGATCCAGTCGCCGTTGTGCACGATGGTGGTCTTCTCGGGGTCCAGGATCTTCATGGCCTGGCTCACGTAGGTCTCGGCGTTGGCCTCGATCTGCTCCTGCGAAAGCTGCGGACGCGTGGAGTTCTTGCCCGAGGGATCGCCGATCAGCGCGGTGCCGTTGCCGATGATGAGGGTGACGTTGTGGCCCAGGTCCTGGAACTGGCGCATCTTGCGCAGCGGCACGGCATGGCCCAGGTGCAGGTCGGGGCTGGTGGGGTCGACGCCGAGCTTGATGTTGAGGGGCTCGCCCTTCTCAAGCTTCTTGCGAAGGTCGGCCTCGGGAACGATCTGCGCGGCGCCCGAGGTGATGATACGCATTTGCTCGTCAACAGACAGCATTGGGTATCCTCCTTTTGCTATAGCACCCTCACCGGATACGGCGGTGCTGGAAGTCCATAATCTCTCATATGATAACAAACTGACGCGACGCGGCACCTACGACAGGAAAATCCTCGTCCTGCCGCATGCGTCAATGGCAACTGGCAAACGTGTACCGTCACGCTCGACCAGATAGCGTACCTGCCGACGGCGCGAGCAGTCGCGGCAACGGACCTGTCCCGTCGCATCGGTAGCGCAGACGCCCTCGGCGGTCAGCAGGCAGTGCTCGCACACCATAAGCTCGGGACGGTCGGCGTCGACCGGACCCCAGACGTCGGGTTCAGCAGCCAGTTCGGCAATACGCTCCGCATCATTGCCGAGCAACTCGGCCGGCAAGTACACCCGCCCCGCACCGAGTCCGCGCAGCCAGGTAAGCGTGGCCCGATTCGCGCAGAACACCGGCGCCGCCACGTCAAACGTCACGCCCAGCTCGCGAGCGATCACCACCTGTCCCAGGTTGCGGCAGACAACGCGCCCGGCACGCTGCATCAGTGAGCGGGTCCAGTCAGCGTCACACGTGCGGCACACCTCGTCAAGCACCACAACAGCGTCGGACAAATCGAGTTCTCCGCGCGGGTCGGCATCCATCAGCTGCCAAGCAAAAACCATGCGAGCGGGAACCGCGCACTCCACCAACTCCGTCGACGCACCGCCATCCACCGTAACGCCCTCAAAGGGCAGCACCTCAACGGCACGCGCAACGGGCGCAATCGCATCCGCCTCGGCCCGCATGCGCTCCAACACCGCCGCCGTCTGATCCAACACGCCGGCGCTGCGAATCAGGTACACCTCGCAGCCCGTGTCAACCTTACGCTTGCAATGCACGACGACGCGCTCCCCCGCCGCGGCATCCACCGGACAGGGCACCTGCGGCCAGCGCTTGGGCACATCGGGACGCGCGTCGGCACCCGGATAGAACCGAATCTCGAGCGTGTCACCCGCCGCCACGGCGGCATCGAGCTCAACGGTTACCTCTTCGTGGCCAACGGCCACCAGGCGTCCCACGCGCACACCTTGGTTGATCGCACGCTCAAAGCTCATAAGCTCGGCACCCGAACGTCCTCGCAGGTACGCATCGGTAAACCCACGGTTAAACGACCTTCCCAGCTCGCGCTCGAGCTCTTCCACGGCACCGGGGTCCCACGCGCCGTCGCACAGCATATCGAGTGCCCGGCGCCACACCCGCACCACGTTGAATACGTAATCAGGGTTCTTCATACGCCCCTCGATCTTGAGCGACGCCATGCCGGCATCTACAAGCTCGGGCAGATGCGCAATACCCAGATAGTCACGCGGGCACAGCAGGCGATCTCCCTCGACGGCGACAACGCTCTGTCCAGCCTCGTCCACCAGGTCGTACGCCAAACGGCACGGCTGCGTGCAGTCGCCGCGCATCGCCGAGCGCCCACGCCGCAGGGCCGAGAACTCGCACGCCCCCGAATAGCCGATGCAAATCGCACCGTGGCAGAATACCTCGATGGGCACGCCCGTGGCACAGAGCGCCGCAATCTCGTCGACCGTCAGCTCGCGTGCCGTCGTCACGCGCTCGACCCCCAGCTCATCGGCGGCAAGCCGCACGGCGCTCTCGCTATGAGCGCCCGCCTGCGTGGACAGGTGAATCTCGACCCCGGGAATCGCCGCGCGCAGCGCGCAGGCCAACCCGGCATCGGCGACAATCAGAGCATCGGCGCCCAGCTCCAGTGCATGAGCTCCCAACGCCACCGCGTCGGACAACTCATCGTCAAACACGAACACGTTGAGCGTCACGTACACACGCACGTCATGGGCATGCGCCACGGCGCAGCCGCGCGCAAACTCGTCGTCGGTAAAACCGTGCGCACTCACACGGGCGTTAAAGCCGCCCAACCCCGCATAGATGGCATCGGCGCCCGCGGCGATGGCCGCAAGCATCTGGTCGAGCCCACCCGCCGGCGCCAGTAGCTCGGGCAGCGCCGCACCGACAGCATCCAATCCAGTCTTGTGTTGTCCGCTCGGCCCCATCGTCCGAATCGCCATCGACAAACTCCTTACCAAGGTATGCATTCACTCTGAAAAATGCCGTCTTCCAGCATACACGAGGCCTCGCGCGCCCCGTTTGGTTTATCGTGTAATAACTTATGTCCATCCTGCCCCGACGGCATATCAACCGTCCGGCACGACATACCTGGAGGTCAATATATGGGTCCTCGCCAACGACAGGGACGCAGCCGTTCAAAGACGCATGCTCTGCCCATAATCCTGCTCTCGTTTTTGGGCTTTTTGCTTATCGCGGGCGTGGCATTTGGCATCGGCATGGTCGGCAACGTCAACCGCTGGCTGTCCGATCTGCCCGACTACACCGACGCCAACGCGTATCTGGTGAGCGAGCCCACCGAGATCGTCGACTGCAACGGCAACAAGATCGCGAGCTTCTACACGCAAAACCGCAAGTCCATCACCAAGGACGAGGTCTCCCCCTACGTGCTGCAGGGCACCGTTGACGTCGAGGACGAGCGCTTCTACGAGCACGGCGGTATCGACCTGTGGGGTATCGCGCGTGCTGCGGTGGCAACCCTCGGCGGCGGGCACGAAGGCGCCTCGACTATCACCCAGCAGCTGGTGCGCAACACCATCCTGCAGGAGGAGCAGTTCGACTCGACCATCGAGCGTAAGGTGCGCGAGGCCTACATCGCCGTCAAGATGGAGGACATGTACTCCAAAGACGAGATCCTCATGATGTACCTCAACACCATCTATTACGGCCACGGCGCCTACGGTATCGAGGCCGCCGCCGAGACCTACCTATCCAAGAGCGCCGCCGACCTCACCCTGAGCGAAGCCGCGCTGTTGATCGGCCTTCCCAACTCGCCCTCGCAGTACGACCCCACGGTCAACCCCGACCTGGCGCTGTCCCGTCGCAACAAGGTCCTCGACAACATGTTGCGCCTGGGCCACATCACGCAGGAGGAGCACGATGCCGCACAGGCCGAGCCCATCACCCTCAACGTGACCGAGATTTCGGGCAGCGGCGTCGACGTATACTCGCAGCCCTACTTTGTCGCCTATGTTAAGCAGCTGCTGGAGCAGGAGTTCTCGACCGACGTGCTCTTTAAGGGCGGCCTGACCGTCAAGACCACCATCGACCCCACGATGCAGCAGGTGGCAGAGAATGCCGTCCGCGAGCAGCTCGACACGCTCTCGCTCGACGGCCTGGACATGGGCATGGTCGTCGTCGACCCCAAGACCGGCTACATCAAGTGCATGGTGGGCGGCTACGACTACAACGCCGACGAGAACCACGTAAACCATGCCACGGCCAAGCGTCCCGTCGGCTCCACCTTTAAGGCCTTTACGCTGGCAACTGCCATCCAAAACGGCATGAACCCCAACGTCACCCTCAACTGCAACTCGCCGCTCAAGGCCAAGGGCACCACAACCGAGGTCCAAAACTACGCCAACCATAGCTATGGCAACATCACGCTTAAGCAGGCAACGGCATACTCCTCCAACACCGGCTACATCCAGGTGGCGGAAGCCGTCGGCAACAGCAAGATCATCTCACTCGTCAAAAAGCTCGGCATCGATCCCGCCAAGGACAACATCGAGGACGTTCCCGTCATGACGCTCGGCACCGGCTCGATCTCGCCGCTCGAGATGGCCGCCGCCTACGCGACGTTTGCCAACGGCGGCTACTATCGCCAGCCGATCGCCATCACCGAGATTGACTCTCGTACCGGTTCGGTGCTGTACCAGCACACCGACAATCCCTCACAGGTGCTTACCGAGGGCGAGGCCGCCGCGGTCACCGATGTTCTGTCCGGCGTCATGCAGGGCGGCGGCACGGGTGCCGCCGGTGCCCTGAGCGTTAACCAGCCCTATGCCGGAAAGACGGGCACCACCGACAACACCACCAACCTGTGGTTCTGCGGCTATACCCCGCAGCTGGCGTGCGCCCTGTGGACCGGCTATTCCGCGGGCGAGATCCCCATCCAAAAATACGGCACGGACCTGCTGGGCGACAGCACCAACCTGCCTGTCTTTAAGCGGTTTATGAACACCGTTCTGACCGGTACCGAGCGCGAGGAGTTTGCGACCGGAACGGCTCCCACCTACAAGAACAACAGCGTCTGGAAGTTCTACGGCACCAACAACACCAAGAAGACGGAGAACGACGACAAGGACGAGGACGAAGAGGAAACCACTACCACAAAGACGACCA
>CABUDB010000122.1 GCA_902490245.1 uncultured Collinsella sp. | reverse complement strand
GAGCTCAAGCTCTTTGTTCCGACATTTGACGTATTCCTCCAAGGCCTTTTTGAACTCGTCGAAGTGATATTCGAAGCCGTTTTCGATAGAGGTTGAAGGCGCCGCAACAGCACCAAGCGACAAAACGCCAAAATGGCATTTGCTGCATTTATCCTGTCCATCGTAATCGGCAACCGAAGCAAATCCGCTCGGCGTCCCTTTCTTATAGTTAGGGCAGGTCGTCCCGTAATGCAGATACGCCTTGTCATCGTTCACGCTAGTCGGCCACACCGCATCGGTATAGAGTTCCGTCGCCCGAACCTCATCAGAGTTGCGCGGCAGCAGCGGAATATAGGAGGAAACCCTGTCTCCGTTCTCGGTTATATGCGCCCGATCGACCTCCGCGCTCGCATAGGTATAAAACGCCTTACGCGCCGCAGACTCTGCCTTCATCTCGACACTCGAGCCGTGGGGCTTCTCATTTGTCAGACGCCAATGGTAGTAGTCCTTCGCGCGATCAAGGGCAACTTGGGGCTCCCACGTAACGCTCGATGAGTAATGCGGATTTTGAACACCGGAGAGATCCGTTAGGCTTTTCGCACGCTCCCACATGCAAGAACAGCTGCCGACCGAGCCCTTGTCAGACCCACCACAATCCGCCAGCCAAGCACGCTCTTTAGCCTTCGCCGTGTCCTCAGAAGCCTTCCGCAGCTCCTCGGCCGCACACTCTAAATCATCTGATGTGTCTTTAATGGCATCGGTCGAGATCTCGGACCCCTCGAGCGCAGCGAAGTCAGACTCGGATGTCCTGGGCACGGCAAGCGCCGTACCGGTATAGGTCACACTATCGGTATCCTGCGCCGACACCGCCTGCGTGGCACGCGCGGCGATCAGATACGGCAGAGCCGTCTCGATTTTCTGTAAGCCTTCCGATGCGCTTTTGGCAAACTTGTTGCGCGTTTTAATGATCTCAATCCCGGTGTCGACCATATTGCCGGCAACCGGCTCGGCACCCGGGATGAGGATGGCGACCAGGCCCGTCCCGATCGTGGCAAACCCCGCCAGCCCCAGACTCAAGATGCTCGCATCAACCACCGTGGCAGCCGTGTGATAGGACGACACTACGTTGGCACCCGCCAGCGCGCCACTATCAGCCGCCACCTGAGTATCCCCGGCACGCGACATGCTCCATATCGCCGCGGTCGACGAAAACAACAATGTGAGCACCACTAGGATGACCACGGCAGAAGAAAGCGTGGTATAGGCGCCGTCTTCGATAAACAGATCGACACCGGCTCGACCCATAAAGCCGCCTCGTTTGCGGAGAGCGCCTGGTCGACGGCGGGCCGCAAACCCTTGCGTCACCCGCAACAGGCAGCGCCTAATCCCATGTAGCAATCCACGAATCATAATCTCCCTCCAGCCATTCGGGACGCGATTGATACGAGACATCGACCTTGAGCTCAACGTAGCCGCCCTCGGCGGTACCACCCATAGCCTGCGCAAACGCACCGATCACAGGCAACGGCTTGACCTCGCCGGAAACGGACACGGACGAGACGCCACCCGCACCGGCCCGGCCAAGCTCGATATCCCACGACAACGGCCCGCCGGCATGAAAGATCGAAACGTTGGGCACTGCGGCAAGTCGGCGGCGGGTGAACTCCTTAAGATCGTCGTCCTCCGCCGTCGTCGTGGTCATGAGCCGCGCGGTCTCGGCGGCGGCAGACTCCATGACCGCGCGCGTATAGAGCAGGCACACCGGTTGCAGCGCGAGAAGGATGAGTGTCAGAAACGTCGGCAGCAAAAAAGCGGCCTCGACCGTAGACTGCGCCCGGTCCTCGCGCGCGGCATCAATACAACGCGATGTCCTTAGCGGCCGCAGCGGCGTCGATAACCGACGTCGAGGCAACGCCATGGGATGCCGCCCGCTCAACCAGCGCCGCCAAGCGCCCATCGGTGCCGGCACGCCAAAGTCCCGCGATCGCCAGCACGATCGATAACAGCGCCACCGTGACGATGGCGTATTCGACCGTCGCCTGGGCAGATTCCTCACGCAGGACATCATGCATTTCACGATCCCTCCTTTGAGTCCGTTGCCTGCGGGCTCAGGCGCACGGCGCGCAGACGACACGAAGCATCGCCAGCATCCGCGGCAATTGTCACCATATCGACCCAGCCGCGTTCGTCGCGCACGATGGCGCCCCACACGTTTCCCTTGATGTCGAGATAGCCGCTCAGAGCAAGTTGCGCCGTGGGTACCTCGCGATAGGCACGCAGCATATCCGCCGCCGCTTCGGTCATCGGTCGGTCCTCGGACCATGCAAGCCGGACCGCAATCGCGTTGCCCTCAGGCGAATCCGTCGCAGTGCCAGACCGCTTGTCGAGCGTCCGCAGAAAGGTTTGCGCCGTGACAGCGACATCCGAATCGTCCGCATCTCGCATCTCATCTTTTTGAGACGCCACCGCCGAATCTGAGCCCAAATCGGAGGCGGTCCCAGGACGCTGCTGCCGCGCGGCGTTAAGCCCCCAAAGCACCGCCGCTATCGCCACGGTCAGGCAAGCAAACACCAGCAGCACCCCGATGGGGCGCTCGCCCTCTACAGGCTGTTGATGCCCTCGCTGATAGCGTTCCATAGATCTTGGACCTTGCCCTTAAATGCGACGATGGCGATAATCGCGATCACCACGAGCACGCCGACCAAGATGGCATACTCGGTGGTACCCTGTGCACTCTCCTCCTGCAATAGTTCCTTGGCGCGCTGACGAACATGTGCCGCCCGGCAAAACGCCCAGCCCTGGACCTTGCCAGCAGCGTCAGTCATCGTGTTCATGTATTCCTCCCTACATCATCCCGCCTGCTCCCAGCAGCGGGCCCAATATGGACAGAAGCAACGCCGGCAAGATGAGCGTGCCGGTGGGAATCAGCAGCTTGACGGGTGCACGCTCGATCTCGCGCTCGACCGCGGCGCGATGAGCCGCACGGATCTCGCGACTTTGAGCGGCCAGCGTCTCGGCAAGTGGGGCACCCAGGGCGAGCGCCTGCCCCACCGTGATGGCAAAGGTCTCGAGCGCTCGCACGTCCAGGTCGCGCGCGGCGGCCAACAACTCGTCCTCACGCGTGCCCACGCCCACCTGCCACGCCATGCAGGCGCGCTCAAGGCGAAGAGCCAGCACTGACCGGCGGTTGGCGCAGAAAATCTCAAGCGCCGCATCAAACGAAAGACCGGCCGAAAGACCCAAGCGCACAACATCGATCATCTCGGACACTTCGCCGAGCGACACTCGCGCCGGGCCGCCCGCTCCAACCGCGCCCTTCACTCGCGCGGTCAGAGCATCGACCACCGAGCGACCCGCGGCAGCGACCAGCACCGCCTCGCGCTTGCAGGCCCCTGCGATCTTGCGTGCATCCGCCCGATCCAAACCCGTCGCGACAAATACACTCAGGGCGCACAGGCAAGCCGCAACTGCAACCGGGGCGCTCATAGCTCCACCCGCATAATGCGCCGGATAACCACCAGGGCAACGGCGTTGAGGGCAAGACCCAGCACCACAGCGCCCGCGCCGGCAGGCGTCGCAAGACCGCGACGAAAATCTGCCGAAAGCAGCGCCAACACCGCGCACATGCCCGCCGGCATCGCCGCGACCATATGCGCAGACATGCGAGCCTGCGACGTCTTAACATCCAGGCGGCGCTTGAGCTCAATGCGCTCCCCCACCATGCTCGACGCCTCGGACAGTAAGTCGGCAAGCGGAGCGCCGGTGCGCTGAGACACCTTAAGCGCCAAGGTCACAAGCGAAAGACCGGGGGCGTCGATACGCACGAGCAAGTCATCGAGCGCGTCGGTCGCCGAGATGCCGCAATCGATCGCCGCCGCCACCCGCAAAAACTCGGTATGCACTGGCTCTTGCGCATGAGCGCCCACAAAGCGCATGCCCTGGGCCAGCGAATGTCCCGAGGCAAGCGACATGGAAAGTGCGGTAAACGCCTCGGGCATTGCCTCTTCTGCATCGTGTTGCTCGCGCCGGCTCTCAAAGCCATCCCGAGCGGCACCAACGGCAAACGGAGCAACAAGTCCCAAGGCAAATCCGAGGGGCGATAACGACACCATCGTTAGTAAAACGCAGCAGAGACCGCTCGATAGCAGCAGAAACGCCAAACGTCCCGAAGCATCTTCGATCACGAGGCCAAGGCGATGCGCCGGAGCCAGCGATGCCCACGAACGGGCGATCTTTTTCAGCAGATCGTTTTCCACCAGCTCACGCGGCAGCTTCTCTGCCACCGTCTCGAGCGCCTGACGTGCCAGCTCCGCCGGCGGTACCTGCGGCACACGAGGTTCCGCCCCGCACGCCGTCGCGACAGAAAGCCCTGCCAAGCCCCCTACGACGAGGGGCACAGTGATCTCCATTCGTCCACCTCCTCTTGTGTGAGCGTCCCCGACCGCAGGCCTTCTGCGATAAACGGCGGCTCGCGGTCAAGCGTCCAGGTGCGCTCGGCGGCATCGAACGTCACATAGCGCTCGAGCTCTACGCCGCCCGATGCGGCGCGTCGCACCCCCGAATACGAGGAGACGAAACGCCTGCCATCGGCGTGACGCTCGGACATCACGATGCCGTCGAGCGCCATGGCAATCTGCTCCTCGATGAGCTCGCTCGGCAGATCGATGCCATAACGCGCAAGCAACGTCAGACGCACCACGGTCTCCTGTTCTGAACCCGCATGAAGTGTGGTGAGCGACCCGTCGTGGCCCGTGTTCATGGCCTGCAACATGTCGCAGCACTCGGCACCGCGCACCTCGCCCGCCACGATGCGGTCGGGGCGCATGCGCAGGGCATTAGTTACCAGGTCGCGGATCGTCACCGCGCCCTCGCCCTCAATTGAAGCCTCGCGCGCCTCTAGGCGCACCACGTGCGGATGATGTGCAAACTTGAGCTCAGCAGAGTCCTCGATCGTCACGATGCGCTCGCCGGTGGAAATCTCACATGACAACGCGTTGAGCAGGGTGGTCTTACCAGATCCCGTGCCTCCCGCAACCGCCAGGTCCTGTCGCAGCGACACCGCACACGACAGCAGCTGCGCATACCAAAGCGGCAGCGACCCCAGCCCCACAAGCTCGTCCAGCGAGCAGATACGGTCCGAGAACTTTCGGATGGTGAGAATCGGTCCGTCAATCGCCACAGGCGGAATCACCGCGTTGACGCGATAGCCCGTTTTGAGGCGGGCGTTGACGATGGGGCTGCGCTCGTCGATACGGCGACCAAGTGGCGAGATAATGCGGTCGATAAGCACACGGATCTGCTCATCATCCTCAAACGCATGCTCGATGGGGTACAAGACGCCGCCGCGTTCAAAGAAAGCCGAGCGGCAGCCGTTGATCATGATCTCGGTAACGGTGTCGTCCTCGATGAGCGGCTGCAACGGCCCCAAGCCCACCACGTCATCCAAAATCTCGTCGATGATGGTCTCGCGCTCGGGCGTCGCGAGATCGGTCGGCTCCTCAACATTGAGCGCCGCCTCCACCGCAGGAC
>CABUDB010000121.1 GCA_902490245.1 uncultured Collinsella sp. | reverse complement strand
ATCCATCAAATTTTTCAAAAAAGTAAAATGCTTTGATATATTTTCCATATGTTTAGAAGAATTGTGCACAAATCCATCTTGCCAAGCCAAATGAATACACAACTCTGGCCTTTTAAGTTCCTCATAAACATTTTCATTTCCAGAAAAAATATCCACATCCAAAATACTGGCTCCTGATGTTTTTGGGTCCCGCTGGGCTACAGGGTTGAAACGAAGGTGGACAGGCGATTTAGGCCTTCGTCCAAATCTTGGTCGGAGACGCAGTAGCTGAGGCGGATGTGGCCTTCGGTGTCGAAGCAGTTTCCGGGGACTAGGGCTACGTTTGCCTCTTTGATGGCTTTGATGCAGAAGTCTTCGCTTGTCAGGCCGAATTGTTTGATGCTGGGGAAGGCGTAGAAGGCTCCTGCGGGCTCTACTACGTCGAGGCCCATGGCGTCTAAGGCTGCGAGTACGCGTTCGCGGCGGGCTCGGTAGACTTCGAGCATGGGGGTTGGGTCGACGGTGAGGGCTCGCGTTGCGGCATCCATCTCAAAGGAGACGGCGCTCGATACTAGGTATTGGTGAGCCTTGGCGATCTCGGCGATGACGGGTGCCGCTGCTGCGAGCCAACCCAGGCGCCAGCCGGTCATAGCCCATGGCTTGGAGAAGCTCTCGATGACTACCGTCTGTTCACGCAGCTCCGGGTGGCGCTGGGCAAAGCGCTCGTAGCCATCCACGTAGACGAGGCGGTTGTATACGTCGTCGCAGATTACGTATATGCCCGCCTGCTCCGCCACGCGCGCCACGGCGTCGAGCGATGCCGCGTCGAGGATGCAGCCCGTGGGATTGTTGGGCGTGCAGATGACGATAGCCTTGGTCGCCGGCGTCACGCAGGCACGGAGGGCGTCCTCGTCAATCTGGAATTGCGCAGGCTCCGTATCCAAAAAGACCGCTTTGGCGTGATTGGCCACAACAATGCTCTCGTACAGTCCAAAGGCCGGCGTGGGGATAATGACCTCGTCGCCGGGGTTGAGCATAGCCATGAATGTTGCCGACAGGGCCTCGGTCGCGCCGTCGGTCAGGATGACCTCGTCTGCCGAAAACGTAAGGCCCGCATCCCCCATGTAGGCAGACAGCGCCTCGCGCAGGGCGGGGCGACCGTTGTTGGGCGGATAGTGCGTGTCACCGCGGTCCAACGCGGCGGTCACCTCGGCGCTTATCACATCGGGCGTGGGAAAGTCGGGCTCGCCAAGCGCAAGCGCGATGCACCCTGGGTGCTGGGCGGCGAGCGCGTTAATCCGACGGATGCCGGAGGGCTTGAGCGTGGCAAGCGAGGTGTTCATAGGCAGACGCATGGCGTTCCTTTCGTAAGGGTTGCACTAGGATAGCGCGGCGAGGCGCTGCCAGACGGTGTAACCTAAACGGAAACCAACCGGAAAGGAGGCGGCATGGAGACGACCGCGCGCGGCGATGTACCAAAAACACTGCATAGCATCGCGTTTGTCAGTATTCCCGAGAGCACCGATCTTGAGTTTTTGCTCTGGGACCTGCAGGATGCCATCACGGCCTATGCCCGGCTTTCCGACACCGCGCTCCCCCGCCCGATCGGTTTGGAGGCGGATGATGCCGGTACAGTCGATGGCATGGTACTCGCTGTTGATGATGGATTTGATGATGAAGCTATGATCGCTGTCGAACAGATACTCGATCGCCTTGGGAATACAGAGACACGCGTCTATGTCGTCGTCCAGGCCCTGTCCAAAAACAACAAGCAGACCGACGAAGTCCTCGACCGCCTGTACCAGGCATGTATTCTACGTGACCTGCCATGGTGCGACGGCGTTGTCATCTGTGCCGGCAGCGGCATCGCAGCGCTTCGCCACTCCCCACGCATGGGCCTCTTGCGCCGACCATTTTCGGAAGCGATGGATAAGCTTGTGGGTGCCGTGCGCATGGGCTGCTCCATTGAGCATGCGCAGTTGCTTGGCGGTGGCAATGCCGGTGGCGTCGATGCCGACGGCATGGTGCGCGTCAAGCCTGCACTGCCCGCACCGATCTGGCATGCCATCATGAAACACCTCGGCACCCGCGCCCAATCAGATATCTAAATTACAGAGCACCCCAGTCAACGGCCTCACGCCAGCGCTCGACAAGGCGTTCCAGGCGCCACGCCGCATTGGCGGGACTTGTCGACGGCAGAACGATGGCCGGCAGCCCGGTGCGTTCTTGCAGGTAGCGCCTGTAGAGCCGGCCAGCTGTACCACCGTTGCATATCACCTGCTCAATGGGAGCTGCGCCGGTAATGCGCTCGATATGTGCCGGCACAACGTTGCGAATGCTCGCGTCACTCGAGCCCTTAATGTCGCAGCTCTCAATCACATCCCACAGGGCTACGCCGCCGTTCAGCAGCATGGAGCGCTTGGCGGCAATCGAGACGTCGAGCGTCGCGGGCTCGCTGTCCGCCAAAAGGCCGCCCTCGTTGGGCGGCACGGGCACACCGAGGCACGCGGCCATCACGCGCCAAAAGCGGTTCTGGGGGTTACCGTAATAAAAATCATTGGCGCGCGAAAGCACCGAGGGAAACGATCCGAGCACCAAAACGCGCGAGTACTGGTCGAACACGGGCTCAAACCCATGCTCAATATGCTGATAGCCCTCGTCAGACGCAGCCATGGCCTAGGCCCTCAACAGATAGCGCACCTCGTAGGGCGCAAGCTCGAGGGTACCCGTCAGCTCGACCGCGAGCGCGTCGTCGGCAAGCAGATCGACAAAGGAGCCGTTGAGCTCGCCGGCGCCAAAGGTGTAAGGCTCGTCTACGGCATTCACCGCCACGAGCACCGTCGCGCCGTCGCAGGCGCGCTCGAACAGCAGCTGCTTGTTCTGGATCACCACGTTGCGGTACGCGCCGTAGTTGAGAGCGCGTGCCGCCGCATCGTCTGTCGAGCGCAGGTGCGTGAGCTGCTTGATGAAGGCCGTCAGCTCGTTGGGCGCAGGCTCATCGAGCGCGGGGCGCAGCGCCCAGTCGCCATCGGGGCCGCCCTTTTCGCCGGCAATCCCCCACTCGCTGCCATAGTAGACGCATGGGATGCCCGGCATGCCAAAGAGCATGCCATAGGCGGGGCGTAGGCAGGACTTGTCCGTCAGGATGCTCGCCAGGCGCGGCACGTCGTGGTTGTCGACAAACGACAGCAGGTGTTTGCCGCGGTAGATACACCACGGGTCGCCGCCAAACTGACGGTGCAGCGAGTGCGCGATCTCGAACATATTGACCGAGTTAAAGCTAGAGTACAGGCCCTTGTAGCACTCGTAGTTGGTGCAGGAGTCGAGCATCTCGTCGTTGACGATCTGGTTGTAGTCGCCGTGAAGCGTCTCGCCGATCAGCACGAAGTCGGGCTTGAGCTCGCGGGTAAAGGCGTGCAGGCGGCGCATAAAGTCGCGGTCGAGCATATAGGCAACGTCCAGGCGCAGGCCGTCGACGCCAAATACGTCGGCCCAACGGCGCACGGACTCGAGCAGGTAGTCGACCACGGCGGGATTTTGCAGGTTGAGCTTCACGAGCTCAAAATGGCCTTCCCAGCCCTCGTACCAAAAGCCGTCGCCATAGCAGGAGTCGCCGTCAAAGCTAATGTGGAACCAGTCCTTGTAGGGCGAGTCCCACTTGCGCTCCTGCACATCGCGGAAGGCCCAAAAGCCACGGCCCACATGGTTGAAGACCGCATCGAGCACTACGCGGATGCCGTGGGCATGCAGCGTCTCGCACACGGCGGCAAAGTCGGCATCCCCGCCCAGGCGACGATCGATATGGCGCAGACTGCGCGTGTCGTAGCCATGGCTGTCGGATTCGAGCGGCGGGTTAATGAGCACAGCACCGATGCCGAGCTCTTGCAGGTAGTCGGCCCATTGGGCGATTTTCATGATGGGCGCATCGGGGTTGGGCGCGGCATTGGCAGCCTGGGCGAGCTCATCCTCGGCAACGGGCGCGGCGTTTTCGCGCGGAGCTCCGCAAAAGCCCAGCGGATAGATCTGATAGAACGTCGTCTCGTATGCCCACATAGCAACCTCCCGGTAAGCTCAACACAACGACATCCATTGTATGCCCGGCAGGGTAGCTAATTTGGGACGGAGCTGTTTTAGCTACCCCGACCCCTTTCCAAGTTGCGGTGGAATACGGACTGTTTGCCGGGTTTATTGGACCCAGCAGTCCGTATTTCACCGCAACTGATAGGGGGATGTGGTTAGGCGACGGGCTTGGCGCGACGGATGGCCGGGAACATCACCGTGATGGCGAGGATGACGCCCGCGACCGCAATCGCGCCGCCTGCATAGCCGATCCAGGCGATACCGGGGCCCGACACCACAGCGCCGCCGATCGCCGTGCCGGTGCCGATGCCCAGGTTAAACAGGCCCGAGAAGATCGACATGGCGACGGCCGACGAGTCCGCCGGCGTGTACTTGATGAGCTCGGCCTGAAACGCCACGTTAAAGGCCGTGGCGCAGCAGCCCCATAGCGCACAAACGCCAAGAACCGCGGCGAGCGACGACGCGGCAGAACCCATAAGTAGCAAGGCGACCGGCACTCCGGAGAGCGTAATCGCGAGAAACGGGAACCGGTGCCCATCGAACAGCCGGCCGAACAGCCAGCTTCCGAGCAGACCAGAGCAGCCGAACGCCGTCAGCGTCATAGTGATGGCGTTTGCGTCGACATGCGCGACCTGAGCCAGGAAAGGCTCGATATAGCTATAGCCCGCGTAATAGCCAGTTGCCATGAACACCGTGACCGCATAGAGCGCGATCAGGAACGGGTTCTTGAGCAGCTCGGGCAGTTGCTTGAGCGTAAAACGCTCGCCCGCCGGCATGGTGGGGAACACCGTGGCCTGGTACACCACCGCAGCGGCAGAGAGGGCCCCAACCACGGCAAACGTCATACGCCAGCCCACGGCCAGGCCAATGGCGCGACCGAGGGGCAGGCCGAAGATCTGCGCGATAGACGAGCCCGTAGCGATCATGCTGATAGCGAGCGCCCCGTGGCGTGTATCAACCAGGCGCGACGCCATGATCGAGGCGACCGACCAGAACACGGCGTGCGCGCAGGCAACCACCAGGCGCGCGCAGACTAAGATGGGATAGGTCGGTGCCAAGGCGGACAGGAACTGGCCCAGCGAGAACACGGCAAGCACGCCCAGCAGCATCCGCTTGAACTCGAAACGCGAAGCGAACACCATGAGCGGCAACGACAGCAGCATGACGCCCCAGGCATAGACCGAGATCATGATGCCCGCCTGGGCCTCGGTGAGCGAGAACGACGCGGCGATGTCGGTCAGCAGGCCGATGGGCATAAACTCCGACGTGTTGAACACGAACGCACAGCAGGTGAGCCCGATAAGCGGGAGCCACTGCCTGAGTGCGATACCACCTTGCTTTGTTTGGGCCATATAGGAAAACCTCTCCGATTATCTTGAGCGGTGGGCGATTATAGCAATGAGAAGTCTATAAAATGAGCAACAAAAGAATTCTTGGAAAACGATCGTTAACAGACGGCGCGCCAATTCTACTTAGAAAGCAAGGTACGCAGGAACTCAATGTCGAAAACGCGGCTTC
>CABUDB010000120.1 GCA_902490245.1 uncultured Collinsella sp. | reverse complement strand
TTGACAGGACGGAGAGCAAGCGTTTAACGGCTTCCTGCATGGTGTCGGGTATGGGATCGAAGATCTTGTAACCTTTAAAATCGGTAACGTTATACTTTGCGTTCTCGATGGTCACCGAACCGGTCGCGGCGCCCTCAGCAAACGCCATGGTCACCGGGGCCATGACTCCGCCGAAGCTCAGCGCTGCTGTGAGGCCGGCGGTTACTGCCAGGCGTGCGATGTTCTTGCTCATGCTCATCTTCTTTTCCTCTGCTTTCTGCTCGAATTCCATTCGATCGGTCATCATCTGTCTGTGTCTTAGCATCTACTTCGCTACGTCTCGCCCCGCTCTCTGTGGGGCTGCCAGCTACTCTTTATGGCTGCCACCTCCCCGCTTGACCAGGAGCGCGACCACGATGAGCGCGGCTCCGGCGACCGCTGCGGCGGCCGCAGCGTACATTGCCATATCGCCAGTCGAGGGCATAAAGCCTCCGGTGGTAATGCTAGGGGGTGTGCCGGTGGGCGTGTTGATGAGCGACGCCTCCAGGCTGCCCGTCGACCCGTCCGCGCTGTCGGCGCGCAGGGGCGACTCGGCCGTGATGGTGAGTTTGGGCTTGGCGGCGGCCACCTGGTCGACGTCCAGGCCCTCGGCCTTGACCGTCACAGAGCGCGTGCCCTCAAAAGCGGTGTAGCCCTTGGGCGCCTTGAGCTCGCGGACCTCCAGCTTGCCCGAGTCCACGCCCGAGACGGTCACGCGGCCGTCCTCGCCCGTGATGACGGTGGCCTTGCCTTGCGCATCCCACGTGCCGTCGGCCGCCAGCGTGCGACCGCGGTCGTCGGCGATGCTCAGAACCGCCCCGGGCAGCGGCTTGTCGCCGTCGCTGCCGCGCTTGGTGAGCGCGAGATCCCAGGTGTAGGCGCACGCGTCATCGCTCGGCGTGCGGGTGAAGCCGGCGTCGCCGGACTGATCGGCAAAGGGAGAGCGCGGATAGCGCAGATAGACCTCGTTGGGGTTGCCCTTCGCGATGCCGTGGTTGCATGCGCTGTTGAGCGGCGCGTCGTACACGGCGACCACGCGGGCGCCCGCGGTGAAGGCGTCGGCCCCGCCGAGCGCGGCGATGAGGTCGCCGGTGCGCACGGTGAAGGTCTTGCCGTCGGCCGCTACCTTGGTGGCGCACTGGGCCGTGATGTCGGTCCAGCCCTTCGTGGGCTCGGTGCCGGCGCGGCCGTCCTTACCGGCCGAGACGGCGTCAAAGCCGCCGTCCGTGCCCGCCGCCACGTACACATGCATGCTCGCGGCGACCTTGGAGGGGTCGAGCCCCGCGCCCATGGTGTCGACTAGCTGAACCGCGTAGGTGTCGTAGGCGGCAAGGCCCGCCGGGACCGTGGCCGAGAGGCGCCAGTACAGGTCGTCGGCGACCGTGGCGTCGGCGGCCTTCTGCCATGCGGCGGTGCTGTCCTCCAGCACGTGCTTGGCGACCTTGGGCGTCGCCGCCTTGGGCTTGACGGTGACGGCGCTGCCACCCACCAGCACCATGATCGGCGCGGTGCCGGCCTCGCCCTGGGCGATGGCGTCGTCGGCGGCGACGATGAGCCAGTAGCCGCAGGACAGCTCGGCCGTCGTGCCCGCGTTAAGGGCCACGGACACGGCGCCAGAGCTCTGAAGGGAACGAGCGAGCTGTGCGCTCAGCGCGCTCGTAAGGTGGGAATCGTTGTTGAGCCACCCGGCAGCTTCCTGCGCGGTGGTCTGGGAATTGGGCATGCCGGCGCTTTGCAGCACAGGCAGCGCGGCGTCGCGCGCGGCGTCGCTCGCCCAGGCGAGGTCGGTGGCAATCTTGGCGTCGTTGTCACCGTCGACGACGTTGGCGTCAAAGATCTGGTAGGCGTCGTAGCTGCTCGCCACGGTGCCGCTCACCGTGATGGAACCGGTCGAGGTCGGCGCGGCCTGCGCGGATGCGGGGAACACAACCGCGCAGGTGCCGATCAGGAGGGCAAGCAGCGCAAACAAGATCGGGAAGGAGCAAACTTTCTTATTCACGACGCTCACCTCCCTTCGCATTCGCCTTGCGACGAATGTGCATCCAGGCCGCAGCAGCGCAAAGCACCGCCGCGCCGGCAAGGTACGTCAGAGTGACGCCCGACATACCAGAAAGGGGCAAAGAGGTTGAGTAGGTGTTGGTGAAGGTGGGGGTGGAGGTTTCGGTGAGGTCCTGTTCTTTGGCATGGGGGTCTGCGTTCCACTTGCCATCGGAGTCAACGGTTCCCTTCCTGTAGGTCACCTTCGCGGGGACGATTTTGCCATTTTTCTGATCCGCCATCGTGACGTCAAGCTTATAGACCGAATGATCAAACTTGTAATGCGAGAAAATCGAGCTATCGTCCTTCTCGCGCATGTAGTACGTGAAGGTCTTGGAAGCGCCACGACCCGTAGAGTCACCAGCAGTGTAGGGACCCTTCGTGATATCAGAGAGCGTGTACGCAATCCCCTTATCAAAGACGAACGGAAGCGTCTGCTTCTTTTTATCGCCAGAGGTCACGGCAGTGCCGACGATGTCTTCGTCTCTAAATCTGCTGTCTTTCGCAAGTTGAAGCGTAAACTCCTTCATCTCGCCACCCTCAACGACCTTAGTCGCCTTGGGAGTCCAAGAGCCGTTGGAGGTGTACGGAGTGTAATTATTGGTGAAGGTCTTTCCCCCGTCGGGGCCGACAATCGAATAATAGCCTTGCTCGTTCTTTTCCAACGAGTTAGTTGAATCTCCCAGACTCACGCTTGTGATCGTATAGTTGTGAACGTAAAGAGTAACGTCCAAGTTTGGATCTTCCCTGCTCGGCACATTCATGAGTGGCGTTTGGTTGTCCTGAACCTTCACCACAATCTTGTACACGGCTGAGTCGTACGTGATGTCGGGATCGTACGTGATGCCGGGATCATTGCCAGCATTTTCGACCAAATAGTATGTAATCTCATTAGCCTTAACAGTCTTATCAATGAGCTGTTCGCCAAGGTCAAAGGTGATGTTACCGTTCGCATCATTCTTGGCGGTTCCGACCAAGGTGCAGCCGCCATTGTTGAATTTCTTGTCTTTCCAAAAGGGCTCCGTCGCGTCATCCGAATCCTTACGGTAGACCGAGAAGGAGAACTTGTCTTTGTCGAGCTTCATGTTTTGATTGGTCTGCTGATTTTTCAGCGCCTTGGTTGCCTTCAACTTAAGGCTCGGATAGACGTACGTATCCGCAGGCACGCCTAGGTACAAGTCACCATTCGACATGATGCCGCCACCATGGTCCCAAGAATAGTTGCCCGTGATGAAAGTTGTCGCTTTATTCCGTACTGCACCAATCGTCGTTTTATCCGTGGTATCAACACCCGAAGTCAGACCGATGCTATTTTTTACCTGAGCAACACCGTTGGCGGGGATGGTAATGCGATCCGTTAGCTCAATGCTTCCCGAATACTGGGCGTCTATATCGCCAAGCATCTTGCCGCTTACCACTGCGACCGGCGTATTGTGACCCCGCGCTGCGAGGAAGAAATCGGCATGACCGTACTTGCGAAACACCTCCGATTTGTATGCATCTTGATCTTCAGTCTTATCAAAACCATCAGCACCACCAGCTGAAAGATGGGGCGTACCATCATTACCCTTGTTTTCTGCCGAATTGTACCCGGTGGCTTTTTGCTCACTGCCAGCAGACTTATTGCCAAAGATTGCCGTGCCCTTAGTGTTCGTTACCAACGTCTTGCCCGTCGGGCAGACTGCAACGCCACCACCATAGCCACCAGCGGTATTGCTGCTAATGTACGAGTTGTATACAAATAATCTACCAGCGGTCTTTTCCATACCCTCATTCGAGTTTCCCTGGACGAAGATACCGCCACCGCCCCAGTCAAAGCGAGACATGCAGTGATTATTTGTGATGTAGACTGGGCTATCGTTTGACGATCCATTTATCATCGCGTCAACCATCTGGCCCACTCGAATGCCAGCACCTTCAGATCGGTAGCTCACGTTAGAGGCAATAATTCCTCCCGTGATATTCAGCCACGCCATACCCGTACGGGATTGGTTATTACGGTTGACATCCGTGACATAAACGCCACCGCCGGCTTCCTCGGAGTAGTTGCCGGTAATCTGGCCACCGGAAATGGCAACATGGGCGCCGTTATTGGCAGCAAGACCAGCGCCGCCATGACAACCCCAGCCATCGCGGCCGCAAAACTTGGCGTATTTATTGTTAGTGATGTAGCCACCAGAAACGGTCACACTACCGCCCGAAGCCAAGATGCCGCCACCGAGACCATCCGCCTCGCCGTACGTAGCGTTGCCAGAGATGATTCCACCCGTAAGCTTCAAGGTGGCTCCGTTGTCAGCATAGACGCCGCCGCCAGAAGCTGCCTTGTTTCCCGCGACCACACCGTCTGTCATTTCGAGGCTGGCTTTCGCGCCCGTTATGCACAGACCACCGCCCCAGCCACCGCGGTTGCCGTTGGTGACGTAACCGCCTTCGATTTTGACCTTACCCATAGAAAGAATCACATGGCCGTTATCGCTCAGATTGGCGGCCGTGGTAATCATGCCGCCCTTGAGATCGAGCGTGCCGCCCTCATTAACGGTGACCACTTGCTTTACGGAACCGCTGACCGATGCCGCAACGATAGCGCCAAAGCCCGTAACGTCATGCTTGTACGTAGTCTCGGTGGTGCAAAGTCTATCTGTATTGGGCGTGCTCTTAGTCTCATAGTAAGTAAGACTCTTGGGTGCGGCGCCATTAGAGCTAGACTCGTCTCCCCTTTCCCATGTCATAATCGCAGGCTGACCCGCCGGCGCATTGTTGACCGGAGTCTTTTCGTCTTTTGTACTATCTGAGTCCTCGATAGTGTTCTCGATAGTGAGCGTGGCTCCGTTTTCGACCACAAAGAAGGAGTCTAAGCCGCCGGAGCGGTTGTAGAGCATGTTTCCCGCAAGATTAATGGTGGTGTCTTTCTTGATGGTAATCTGCTGATTCGAATAGACAGAACCCGTCAGTCGGAACTTGCCGCCATTGGTAAATGCCCTAGCAACATCGTTGCTTACCTCGGTATAGCCATCGTCACTGACGGTGGCGGGAGCGTTCGCGTTTTCATCGTTATTCTCATCATCCGCAAGCTGTGCGTCGGAAGGCTGCACGACACCCTTGGCCTCCACGCTATCGGCAGTCGAGCCCGCAGCAGCGGCGTCTTCGCTCGCGCCGTCCTCGGTCTCGTCACTATTCTTGTTTTCGGTATCCCCGTTGTTGGCGCTGTCTACATCAGTAGACTCACTTGAGGAACCCCCCCCCATCACAGTTTTCTCGGCAAAAACTGTCTGGGCATCGTTGGCAATGGCCTGCGAGATCGGAGGCATGACGAGCGACAGTACCAGGCTCAACACGGAGGCTCCGCACAAAACGCCTGCCAGTACACGGCGCGTCGCTTTATTGCTCTGCTTAGTTTTTTCCGAATTCGCTTTCATCGATGTCTCCTCCCCAAGAGACCGCGATCTTGCTCTTTCACTATCAAACGTATCTGCGCAATCTGTAATTGCGCTCGCTAAGTGATGCAATTAATCCTTTGTTCCCTTGCGAAGTCCTGCCCGAAGTACAGCGGCAGGCAGCGCCCTA
>CABUDB010000119.1 GCA_902490245.1 uncultured Collinsella sp. | reverse complement strand
GGTGACTGGAGTTCAGACGTGTGCTCTTCCGATCTGGGAGATCGTTGACAACTCCGTCGACGAGGCCATGGCCGGTTTCTGCACCGAGATCCAGGTGACGGTCCACGCCGACAACTCCATCACGGTCGTCGACAACGGGCGCGGCATCCCCGTCGACGAGCACCCTGTTAAAAAGATCCCGACGCTCGAGGTCGTTATGACGATCTTGCACGCCGGCGGTAAGTTCGATAACTCGGCCTATAAGGTCTCGGGCGGCCTGCACGGCGTAGGCATCTCCGTCGTCAACGCACTGTCCAAGCGCGTGGTCGTTCAGGTTCGTCGCGATGGCAACACCTACGAGATGGAGTTCTCGCGCGGCAAGACCGTCAAGAAGATGGAGGTCGTGGGCACCTCGGATTCGACGGGCACCACCGTCACCTTCTGGCCCGACGACGAGATCTTCGAGACCTGCATCTACGATTTCGATACGCTGCACAACCGTCTGCAGGAGACAGCGTTCCTCAATAAGAACCTCAAGATCGTGCTGACCGACGAGCGCGAGGCGACTCCCCACGTGGAGGAGTTTTGCTACGAGGGCGGCATCATCGACTTCGTCAAGTTCCTCAACGAGGGCAAGGACGTCCCCGAGGCCTTTAAGGAGCCCATCTACATCGAGGGCAAATCGGACCCGGACGCTCCCGTGGCCAAGATGGGCGAGGTCGAGGTTTCCCTGCAGTGGAATAGCGGCTACGGCGAGAACGTCATGTCGTTTGCCAACGACATCTACACTCCCGAGGGCGGCATGCACCTTGAGGGCTTCCGCACCGCGCTCACCCGCGTGATCAACGACTACGCGCGCAAACAGAACCTGCTCAAGGAAAAAGACGCCAACCTGACCGGCGACGATGTGCGCGAGGGCCTTTCGGCCGTTATCTCGGTCAAGCTGCCCGATCCGCAGTTTGAGGGGCAGACCAAGGCCAAGCTCGGTAGCTCCTATATGCGCGCGCTCACGCTCAAGATCGTGACCGACGGCCTCGCCGATTACTTGGAGGAGCATCCCAAGCCCGCCCGCGAGATCGTCAAGAAGGCGCAACAGGCCTGCAAGGCGCGCAACGCCGCCCGCAAGGCGCGCGAGGCGACCCGCCGCAAGAGCCTGCTCGAGACGGCGTCCCTGCCCGGTAAGCTCGCTGACTGCTCAGTGCGCGATGCCGAGCTGACCGAGCTCTTCATCGTAGAGGGCGACTCGGCAGGCGGTTCGGCCAAGGACGGCCGTCGCCGAGACATCCAGGCGATTCTGCCCCTGCGCGGCAAGATTCTGAACGTCGAACGCGTTGGTGACCATCGCGCGTTCTCGAGTGACACCATCCAGTCGCTGATTACCGCGATCGGCTGCGGCGTCACGACGAGTGCCGGCGACGGCGGCGACTTCGATATCACCAAGGCGCGCTACCACAAGATCATCATCATGACCGATGCAGACGTCGACGGTGCGCATATCCGCATCCTGCTGCTGACGTTCTTCTACAAGTACATGCGTCCGCTGATCGATGCCGGCTACGTCTATGTTGCCTGCCCGCCCATCTTTGGCATTAAGGTGCGCAACAAGATCCACTACGTGTATCCCAACGGCCGCCAGCCCGAAGACGAGATCCTGCGCGACACCATCCAGAGTCTGGGCCTGAACCCCGACGACAACGACGAGGACGGCAAGGCCAAGGACGGCAAGATCACCAAGAAGCGCAAGGGCTATACCGTCCAGCGCTACAAGGGCCTGGGCGAGATGGACCCCAAGCAGCTTGCCTCGACGACGATGGATCCCAAGACCCGCATCCTGCAGCGCGTGTCGATCGAGGATGCCGTGGTGGCGGACCGCGCCGTGCGCGAGCTGATGGGTTCCGAGGTCGGCTATCGCCGCGAGTACATTGAAAAACACGCGCACGACGCGCGCTTCCTTGACGCCTAGCTTTCCCAGGCACCCCATCTTGCCCTTCAGGATTTCGGGCGCCGCACGCAAGGCGTGCGCCCTCATCCTTCAGGGCAACCTGGGGCATCTGGAAAACCTAGGAGGGTTATCCGGCATTCCCGGTAATCCGTCTCCGTGGTAGGGAACTAATGGACCACGCAAACCATGAGGAGGTAACGTGGCAGACGATATCAACAATAACGAGGGTATGGGCGAGGCCGGCGATGCCGGCATGCCCGACGATTTGAAGCGCCTGCTCGCCCGTGCTGAGCAGGGCGAGGACGGCGATCCGGACGCCTATAACCCCGATGCCGATGATGATGAGGAAGAGGACGACGACGGTGAGCTCGAGGAGAGCTTTGGCGAAGTCGACCGTGGCGCCTCGGCCGGCGAGGATATCAATGGCGGCCAGCTCCAGATTTCGGAGTTCGGTCGCGAGATGAAGCAGTCGTTTATCGAGTATTCGATGTCGGTCATCACGGCGCGCGCCCTGCCGGACGTGCGCGACGGCTTAAAGCCGGTGCACCGCCGCATCCTGTACGCGATGAACGAGAGCGGCATCTACCCCAACCGTCCACACAAGAAGTCGGCCTGGACGGTCGGCGAAGTTATCGGTAAGTATCACCCGCATGGTGACTTCGCGGTCTACGAGGCAATGGTTCGCCTGGCGCAGTGGTTCTCCATGCGCACGCCGCTCATCGACGGCCACGGCAACTTCGGTAACATCGACGGCGACGGCGCGGCGGCCATGCGTTACACCGAGAGCCGCCTGGCAAAGCCCGCCATGGAGCTGCTGCGTGACCTGCAGAAGGATACCGTCGACTGGCAGCCCAACTACGACGAATCGCTCGCCGAGCCCGTGGCGCTGCCCGCGCGCTTCCCCAACCTGCTGGTCAACGGCAGCCAGGGTATCGCCGTCGGCATGGCCACCAATATCGCCCCGCATAACCTCACCGAGGCGATCGAGGCAACCTGCTACCTGATCGATAATCCCGACGCCACTGTCGACGAGCTCATGCAGATCATGCCCGGTCCGGACTTCCCCACCGGCGCCATCATCATGGGCAGTGCCGGTATTAAGCAGAGCTACGAGACCGGCCGCGGCTCCATTACCGTGCGCGCCAAGGCTCACGTGGAGTCCACCAAGACCGGCCGCAGCCGCCTGGTCTTTACCGAGATTCCCTACATGGTCAACAAAGGCACCCTGCAGGAGAAGATCGCCCAGCTCGTCAACGACAAGCGCATCGAGGGCATCTCGGATATGCGCGATGAGTCCAACCAGAAGGGTATCCGTCTGGTCATCGAACTCAAGAAGGGCGTCATTCCGCAGGTCGTGCTCAACAACCTGTATAAGTACACCTCGCTGCAGACGACCTTTGGCGCCAACAACCTGGCGCTTGTCAACGGCGTTCCCAAATGCCTGAGCCTGCGCGAGATGCTGCAGCACTACATCGACCACCAGGTCGACGTCGTCACTCGCCGCACCCGCTTCGACCTTAAGAAGGCCCAGGCCCGCGCGCATATCCTTGAGGGCTACTTGATGGCTCTCGACCATATCGACGAGGTCATTAGCATCATTCGCTCCTCGCAGACCGATTCTGAGGCCAGCAGCCGCCTGATCGAGCGCTTTGGCTTTACGCCCGAGCAGACCACGGCCATCCTCGAGATGAAGCTGCGCCGCCTGACCGGCCTGGAGCGCGACAAGATTCAGGAAGAGCTGGACGGCCTGCGCCGCGCCATCGCCTACTACGAGGACCTGTTGGCGCACGAGGAGAAGATTCTGGGCGTCATCAAGGAAGAGATGCGCGAGATCTCCAGGAAGTTTGGCGATAAGCGCCGCACCGAGATTAGCCATGTCGAGAAGGACCTGGATGTTGAGGACCTCATCGCCGACGAGGACATGGTCGTGACCATCACCCACACCGGCTATGTCAAGCGCATCCCGGTTGCCGCCTACCGCGCCCAGAAGCGCGGCGGCAAGGGCGTGTCGGGCGTCAACCTCAAAGAGGACGATGTCATCGACGAGATGTTCATCGCGTCCACGCACGAGTACGTGCTGTTCTTCTCGAACAAGGGCAAGGTCTATCGCCTGAAGGTGCACGAGCTGCCGGTGGGTACGCGCCAGGCACGCGGTACCGCGATCGTCAACCTGCTGCCCTTCGAGGAGGGCGAGAAGATCGCGAGCGTCATCAGCTGCCGCGAGTTCCCTGCCGACGAGTATCTGATGTTTGCCACCAAGAGCGGCATGGTCAAGAAGACCGTGATGAGCGCGTATGACCGCAGCCGTCGCGACGGCCTGATCGCTATCAACCTGCGTGACGACGACGCGCTGCTGAACGTGCGCCGCGTGCGCGAGGGCGACAAGATTATCCTGGCCACCACCGCGGGCAAGGCGATCATGTTCTCCGAGGAACAGGTGCGCGCCACCGGCCGCGATACCAGCGGCGTTCGCGGTATCGGTATGAAGGACGGCGTGAGCGTTCTGGGCGTGGAAGTCACTAACGGCAACGGCGATCTGTTCGTCATCACCGAGCGCGGCTACGGCAAGCGCACGCCGGTCGCGGACTACCCGGAGCAGAATCGCGGCGGCCAGGGCGTCTACACCATCCAAATGACCGAGCGTAAGGGCAACCTCGCGGCCATGAAGACGGTGGGCCCGCAGCACGAGCTGTTCATCGTGACGGAGGGCGCGACGGTCATTCGCGTCAAGACCGACGAGATCAGCCAGACCGGCCGCGCCACCCAGGGCGTCAAGATGATGACCGTCGACGATAACGACCGCGTATGCGCCGTAGCCCGCATGACAGCAGCCAAAGAGAAGCCCGAAGGCGAAGCCACAGAAGACGGCTCTGCCCCCGAAGAAACCCCTGTCGATCTAGGCGACGACAACGACATGCCAGAAGATCTCCTAGACGAGTAAGAGGCCCTAGCTGGTAAAAAAATATCAGACCCCATATATCGGCGGTCGGCGCACTGCGCGCCGACCGCTTTTTTGACAACCTTGGACCCGCGTTCGCCCCGGCCGCGCGGCGGCGTATGAAGTCGATCGCGAGTTCCGCACGAGCCGGAGAGCACTTAATGTGCTCTCCGTGCGAGCCAGGACTGTCCGAGCAGGCGACCTTATATATTTGCCCTCCCCGGGGCTCCTCGCCAGTCCCCCTCAGCTAGTTCTTCAGCGAGTTCAGCGGCGCCGGGAAACGTCCACCGCGATGGGCAAGCACGGTGCCGGCGTTGGGGTTCACCGGCATGATGGGTGCACGGCCGAACAGGCCGCCGTACTCGACGCAGTCACCCACGCCCTTGCCAATGGCGGGAATCACGCGGACGGCCGTGGTCTTGTTGTTGATGACGCCGATGGCCATCTCGTCGGCGATGATGCCGGCGATGGTCTCGACCGGGGTGTCGCCGGGGATGGCGATCATGTCCAGGCCGACGGAGCACACGCAGGTCATGGCCTCGAGCTTCTCGAGCGAAAGCGCACCGGCCTCGACGGCGGCGATCATGCCGGCATCCTCGGACACGGGGATAAAGGCGCCGGAAAGACCGCCCACGCTGGAGCTGGCCATGACGCCGCCCTTCTTGACGGCATCATTGAGCATGGCGAGCGCGCAGGTCGTGCCCGGAAGGAATCCGCGACATACAACATGGGGCCGCAGGCCAGCAGGGCGATATAGATC
>CABUDB010000118.1 GCA_902490245.1 uncultured Collinsella sp. | reverse complement strand
GTTTGGGTCTTGCGGGCTACGAGGAGTTCCAGCGCGAACTGATTGCCAAGCTGGCAGGCTTGGGCTACTAGAAAGACGTAGCCCTCGAGGACATCTCCATGGATGACAGCGTCGAACGTATCGTGGGGAAGGTGATGAAAAGCAACGTGCGCACGATCGAGGCGACGGCGCGAACGCTCGATTACGCCGTCTTGGAGCGATGCGCGGCCCATCTTAAGCGGGCACGCGCGGTCAATCTGTTCGGTATTGGTGCCTCTCGTTTGGTCGCGCACGATCTGGCGCAAAAGCTCATGCGTGTCGACAAAGAGTGCCATCTGTACGACGACTGGCATGATCAGCTCTTGTGTGCCAAGAACATGCATGAGGGCGATATGGCAATTGCCTTTAGCTACTCGGGCTTAACGCAAGAAGTGCTGGACTGCACCGTCGAGGCTCAACGTCACAACTGTCCCGTTGTGGCCGTGACCAAAGTAGATGGGTCGTCCAAGCTTGCCGCCATGGCCGATGCCGTGCTCGGCGTCGCTGCGAGTGAGCCCTTGGTCCGCAGCGGTGCCATGGCTTCGCGTATGGCCCAGCTTATGGTTGTCGATGCCCTGTACGCTGCTTACGTTGCCAGCGACTACGAGCGGGCGACGCATGTCATTAAGCAAAACTACATCGAGAAACAGGAAAGATGAGGTGAATGAAATGCTCGATTTAACAAAATTCACGACCGAACAGCGTAATCAAAGGTCAATGGACCTCGATACGATGACATCGCTGCAAATCGTCACGACGATGAACGATGAGGATCTTCGTGCCGTCCAGTCGGTCACGAAAGTGTTGCCCCAGGTTGCCACAGCAATCGACTGGGCTGCTGAGACACTCGGGCGCGGCGGACGCGTCTTTTACATGGGCGCAGGCACCAGCGGTCGTCTGGGCGTACTCGACGCTTCGGAGTGTCCGCCCACGTTTGGCGTGTCACCCAATCTGATTGTCGGGCTCATTGCCGGAGGCGAGACGGCGTTTATCAAGGCTGTCGAAGGTGCCGAAGACAGCGAGGAGCTTGGCGCGAGCGACCTGCGGGAGCGTGGACTCTCGGACAAGGATCTTGTCGTTGGCCTGGCGGCAAGCGGTCGTACTCCTTATGTGGTGGGCGGCCTTGCGTACGCCAAGGCAACTGGGTGCAAGACCATTGCAATTGCCTGCAACCAAGGGTCGAAGATCGGGGAGAGCGCAGATCTTGCCATTGAGCCCGTGCCCGGTCCCGAGGTGCTGGCCGGCTCAACGAGGCTCAAGGCAGGAACGGTTCAAAAGCTCATTCTCAACATGATTTCGACCGGTGCCATGGTCAAGATCGGCAAGGTATACCAAAACCTGATGGTCGATGTGCAGCAGACGAACGAGAAGTTGGTGGTGCGCGGCCAGAACATCGTGATGGAGGCGACCGGCTGCACGCGCGAGCGCGCTGTTCAGGCGCTTGCAGATGCCGGCGGCCACGTAAAAACCGCTATTGTCTCGGTACTGCTGGACTGCGATGCCGAGCAGGCTGCGGTAGCTCTTGAGCGGGCGCGCGGCCATGTCCGTGTTGCGGTGAGTGGCCATGAGAAGAGCAATGCCGATGCCCAATAGGTGCGCGGCGTGAGCTGATATGACATCCAAACGAGATACCCAATACAAGGAGGAGTAATGACGAACAAAGAGCTGGCTCAAAAGCTGCTGGACCTTCTGGGCGGTAAAGACAACGTGCTGGCAAACGCGGCGTGCATGACGCGCCTGCGCGTGACCGTCAAAGACACGGGCAGCGTCGACACGGAGGGCATTAAGGCACTCGACGGCGTGATGGGCCTGGTCGAGGACGACACGATGCAGATCGTGTTGGGTCCGGGCAAGGTGAATAAGGTGCTCGAGGAGTTCTCCAAGCTCACCGGCCTTGCGAAAGGCGTTGCTGACGAGAGCGTGGTTGACGCTGCGGCCACGAACAAGGCCGCGCAGAAGGCCAAGTACGAGTCCAAGCCGGTTCAGGCCTTCCTCAAGAAGATTTCCAATGTCTTCGTCGCCCTGCTTCCCGGCATCATTGCGGCTGGCCTCATCAACGGTATCTGCAACGTCATTAACGTATCGACGGCAGGCGCGCTTGCAGGCGAGTGGTGGTACCAGGGCATTCGTTCCATGGGATGGGCCCTGTTTGCCTATCTGCCCATCTTGGTGGGCTATAACGCGGCACGTGAGTTTGGTGGCTCCGCTGCGCTGGGCGGCATCGCCGGCATGATGTGTATCGCCAACAGTGCCATGCCCCTGCTTGCGCCTGGCGCGGCTGATCCTGCCACTGCCATTCTGCTGCCGCTCACCAATGCGCAGTACAACCCCGCAGCGGGCGGCATGATCGCGGCTCTCATCGCTGGTGCATTTTTTGCCTGGATGGAGCGTCAGATTCGCAAGATTATGCCCAACGCACTCGACACGTTCCTGTCCCCGCTGCTGGTGCTCATCATCGGCGCCTTTGCTCTGATGCTCGTCATCCAGCCGGTTGGCGCATGGCTGACGACTGCCATCTTTAGCGTTTTGACCTTTATCTTCGAGAAGCTGGGCGTCCTGGGCGGCTATATCCTGTCGGCAGGCTTCTTGCCGCTGGTGTCCGTCGGCCTGCATCAGGCGCTCACGCCGATCCACGCTATGCTCAACGATCCCGACGGCGCTACCAAGGGTATCAATTACCTGCTGCCCATCCTTATGATGGCTGGCGGCGGTCAGGTCGGTGCCGGTCTGGCGCTGTACTTTAAGACCAAGAACGCCAAGCTCAAGAAGTACGTCGCCGAGTCCATTCCCGTTGGAATCCTGGGTGTGGGCGAGCCTCTGATGTATGCTGTTACGCTGCCGCTCGTTCGTCCGTTTGTGACGGCCTGCCTGGGTGCCGGATTTGGCGGCGCGCTCGCGGCGCTGCTTCACATTGGCACGGTTTCTCAGGGCGTTTCCGGTCTGTTTGGCCTGCTGATCGTTGTTCCTGGCCAGCAGCTCGGCTACGTTGCCGCTATGCTGCTTGCCTATGCCGCTGGCTTTGTCCTGACGTGGTTCTTTGGCGTCGACGAGCAGAAGATCAACGAGTTCTTTGGCGAGTAGTTTGATATCGCGAGCCGTGTTGCTCGGGGTTCGCGGCGCGCGGCAGATTTCTTGATGTTATGGTTGTGCCGGCGGGGCTAGCTGCTCCGCCGGCCTTTTTTAAAGGAGCGTTGAAGCGTGAAAACGGGTATTTCGATTTATCTTTCCGGCCCTCTGCAGGATATTGAGCGGACGATTGAACGTGGTGCCGCGGCAGGTGCGCGCTATGCGTTCACCTCGCTGCATATTCCCGAGGATGGGGGAGCGGCGTATGCCGATAAGGTCCGTCATGTGCTGTCGCTGCTTTCCGCCCGCGGCATTGCGCTCATTGCCGATGTGGGGCCTCGCACGTGCGATTTGCTTGGGCTTGAGCGCATCGAGGACCTGCGTGATCTGGGGTTGGAATACCTTCGTTTGGACTATGGCTTTAGCGCCCAGCGGGTCGCGGAGCTGTCCGGTGTATTTCGCATTGTGGTCAATGCATCGACGGTGAGTTCTGATGAAATCGCATCGTGGCGTGAGGCCGGTGCCGATGTGACTCGTTTTGCCGCCTGCCACAATTTTTACCCCAAGCCTTATACCGGTTTAGCTCTGGAGGACATTGCTCGGGTGAATCTTCGTCTTGCGGCGCTTGGATTCGAAATCATGGCTTTTGTGCCGGGTGATGCTAACGTTCGCGGGCCGGTATTCGAGGGACTGCCGACGGTCGAGGCGCAGCGCGGTCGCGCGTCAAAGGTTGCTCTCAATATGCTTGAGCTTGCACATGGCGCCGATTGCGACATTGTGTTGGTCGGCGACCCCGATCTTTCCGATGCGGGCTGGGCGCAGTTTGCTCAAGTTTCCGCCGGATACGTGGACCTGCAATGCGAGCTTGAGCCCGGTTATGCCTATGTGCGCGGGCAGATTCATCACGACCGGCCCGACTCGAGCGTCCTCATCTTTAGGTCTCAGGAGTCACGCACGAAGCTTAAGCCGGATTCCGTGCCGACGGATGCCGGAGCCGGCCTGCCGCGAAAGGTGGGGTCGATCGCTGTGAGCAATAGCGGATATGGGCGCTACGAAGGCGAGCTTGAGATTGCGCGGGTCGATCTTCCCGGTGACGAGCGCATGAACGTTGCGGGCCATATCACGCCCGAGGCAATGGAGCTGCTGCCGTTCATCAAACGCGGATTCGGGGTACGGTTCGTTTAGCGTGTGACCTGTGGGCTACAATTGGCCCATCATACGAAGTCGCCTCGTGTGGCGTGTGCCTGCGTTGGCCGATTCATATTCGGAGGATTCCCATGACCGTACTGTTTGTTGAATATCCCAAGTGCTCGACCTGTAAGAAGGCCAAGGCATGGCTGGACGAACATGGGGTAGAGTATATCGACCGCGATATCGTTTTGGACAATCCCACGGCTGATGAGCTTGCGATCTGGATTGCCCGTTCGGGGCTGCCGGTGCGGCGCTTCTTTAATTCGTCGGGCATGAAATATCGAGAGCTGGGCCTGAAGGCGCGTCTGGATGCGGGCATGACGGATCGGGAGTGCTACGAGCTGCTGGCGACCGACGGCATGCTGGTCAAGCGCCCGCTGCTGGTGGGCGACGACTTTGCGATTCCCGGCTTTAGGGAAGCGGCTTGGGCCGAGGCGTTGCTGTAGCAGCTGCGGAAAGTGCGACCCGTTTTGAGTGCTGATTCTGGGATGTGCTTTCCGGTTGGAGGCTCTACGGGAAACTGCGCCCCGGAATTCGCTTCCAGAATGGGACGCACTTTCCGCCGGCGGGCCTGCCCCAGTCAGTCTTCCAGCTGCGCCCATTCGTGTGGGTCGTAGATCTTTACGTGCTTGTCGGGCGTGTCGCTCCAGTACTCTTCGTCCATAAAGGGCAGGTATGCCTGAATGCCGGGGCAGATAAACGGAATCCGTTGCCGCTGCAGGCGCTCGCGCTGCCGCCGCTCCAGGTTCGTCTCGGATATAACGGTCGGCATGCCGGACAGCTCGACGAGGCTTGCCTGGATTCGCTTAAGGTCGGGGAGTCCCGCGTGCCATGACATCCGCATGATCAAAAAGGATGCACGGCGGTAGTTTGCCTGCATCACCGTGATGGCGGGGCGCAGTGTGGGATGGATTTTGTCCCGTTCGGGCCAAAGGTCAGCAGTGATCTCGAGGCCCAGGGTCTCCCATAGGTAATCAAGCTCTTCGTCCATGGCGCCTCGATATCTACGCGATCATTGATACCTCGATTGTGTTGCCTGGTGCTATCGTTTTCGCGGTAGAATCTGCCAACGGTTGACGGCTACCGCTCGCGGCGTTTTGTCCTTCGTGTACAGCGGTCGGCTTCACAGGTCCTTCACTGGTTGGACTAAATTAGGCCAATTTGACTGAATTTCAAAAAAGTCAAAATTAGGGCTTGCGTCACGGCGGGACTTCCCGTATATTTCTTTCTTGCGCAAAGGCACAGCCGAGCGCAGCGATGCAGTCATTGGGATGTCGTCTAATGGCAGGACAGCGGATTCTGGTTCCGTCAATGGGGGTTCGACTCCCTCCATCCCAGCCATTGCATTTGCTACATATGGCCCGTTCGTCTAGCGGTTTAGGACGCCGCCCTCTCAAGGCGGAGATCACCAGTTCGAATCTGGTACGGGCTACC
>CABUDB010000117.1 GCA_902490245.1 uncultured Collinsella sp. | reverse complement strand
GACCACCGAGATCTACACTCTTTCCCTACACGACGCTCTTCCGATCTGTGCCGGGCTCGTTGCCAGGCACGGTTCCGCCATAGCGCAGGATATCGATATAGGGAAAGCCCACATGGCAGGCCATGGCGCACATCTTGCCGCGGTCTCGGTCGAAGTCAAAAACGTCGCCCGGCTTGTGACCATGATGGCAGCGGCACGTTCCCAGCTGGTCCACGCAGCTCACGCGGATACGCGGACGTTTGCCCCGCGGCGCGCCGAGCGGCTTGCCCCCGCCCGCAGGCTTGGCGCCGCCCTCGCCAGCGTTACTCATGGTCAATCACATCCAGGCAGGCTTCGATGGGAAGGCCGGCCGACTTGTCCTCCTGGTCGGCATTGCGCTCGATAAGCTCAGCCACCACACGCATGGCATCGGACGTCGCGCGCTGCAGACTCCAACCTGCCATAACGCGGCCGACGAGCACCGCCGAGAACGTGTCGCCCGTGCCCGGGAAATAGACCGGAATGAGCTCAAAGGGAATCATAAAGTACTCCCCCGCTACATGGTCGTAACCGATAACCGCGTTCGTGCCATTGACCACGGCGCTCGTAATGACCACCGACTTGGCACCCAGCTCGCGCACGGCGTCCACAAGGGCGCGGCCCTCATCGGGCGTAATTTCCTCGGCAATAGGCCTATCGGCAAGCAGGCACGCCTCGGTATAGTTAGGCACCGCGTAGTCTGCGCACTCCAGAAGATGCCGCATAAGGCCAATCGTGGACTCGGGCACGCCCGCATAGAGCTTGCCGTTGTCGCCCATGATGGGGTCGACGAACACCTTGGTGCCCTTTTGCGCGCGGCGGTGGCAAAAGTCCGAGATGGTGCGCGTCTCTTCCTCGGTCACGATAAAGCCGGTCGAGATGGCGTCGAACTCAAAGCCGAGCTCCTCCCAGATGGCAAGACTCTGACGCACGTACTCCGTGGTGTCGTGGATGTAGAACTTGGGGTAGTTGAGCGTGTCGGAAACGAGCGCCGTCGGCAGGTTATGGATACGGTAGCCCATGTGCGACAGCACCGGCAGCATGGCGGAAAGCGCGACCTTGCCGTAACCGCACATATCGTTAATCAGCAGCAGCTGAGTGTTCTTCATGAGGGTCTCCCTTGTTTCGGGCGCGGCGCGCAGCGCCACAGTGCGACTAAGTGTAGCGCAGGGAACGTTGCGAGCGGAGTCGAGCGGTTACGGCGTTTGGTAAAACGCCGTAACTTAATAAGTTTGGTACCTTGACATTGATTTCTCACGCTCCTAAATTAGTTAGGCACAAAACAATTCCTCTACCTAACTAAAGAAAGGAGCGGCACTAATTCATGTGCGATGAACCTCTTAGCCTTTGTTCGCACGAACCCGGTGGCGACCCGTCACAGCCGGCGGATGTACCCGAAGCGGTCAGCGCCGAAGACAAACTCGCCAAGCGCATCCTGAGTGGCCTGGGCTTTTGCGGCCATTACATGCACTTTCATGGCGGAGGCGTATCCGGCAAGGCGCCCATCATCTGCCTGCTGGCCAAGCAACCTGGCGGCGAGATGTCGCAGCAGGAGCTCGGCATGCACTTTGACCTCAAGCCGGGATCGCTTTCCGAGATCCTGTCCAAGCTCGAGCTCAACGGCCTCATCGAGCGCAGCCGTAACCCCAAGGATCGACGGCAACTCACCATTCGCCTGACCGAAACCGGCCGAGAAAACGCCCGCATCGACCAGGCGGCCCGCATTCGCTTTAGAGAGCAGGCCTTTAGCGCGCTCACCCATGACGAGCGCGAGGACCTCGCCGAAATGCTCGATAAAATCCGCGTAACCTGGGAGGAACTGGATGATTAAAACCCTCATGGGCAGCATCCGCGACTATATGAAAGTCACCGTTGCCACGCCGTTGCTCGTGCTTGGCGAGGTGCTCTGCGAGATGCTGATTCCATTTATCACCGCCAACCTGATCGACGCTATCAAAGACGGCGCCACCGTAGCCGAGATGCTTCCCACCGCAGGCTTTTTGGTGCTCATCGCGCTGACGTCGCTTGCTTTTGGCGCCGCGGCTGGTGTCACCTGCAGCCATGCGAGCTGCGGATTCGCCAAGAACCTGCGTCACGACCTGTTCTACAAGATCCAGACGTTCAGCTTTGCCAACATCGATGAGTTCTCGAGCTCCTCGCTCGTCACGCGCCTGACCACCGATATCAACAACGTGCAGCAGGCCTTTATGATGATCATCCGTATCGCCGTGCGCGCGCCGCTGGTATTGATCTTCGCCTTTACCATGGCGTTTATCATGGGCGGCAGCGTCGCCATGGTCTACCTGGTCATCATTCCGCTGCTGGGCTTTGGACTGTTCTTTATCATCTTTAAGGTGCGCCCCATCTTCTCGCGCGTGTTCCACAAGTATGATGCCCTTAACGAGTCCGTTGAGGAAAACGTCACCGGCATGCGCGTGGTCAAGAGCTATGTGCGCGAAGACTTTGAGAAGGAGAAGTTCGCGACCGCCGCGCGCGACGTCCAGATGGACTTCACCCGCGCCGAGAAGCTGCTCGCCTTTAACAACCCCATGATGAACATCTGCGTCAACGGCGCGTTTGTCGTCATCATCTACCTGGGCTCCAAGCTCATCATCACGAGCCAGGGCACGCTGTTCGACGTAGGCCAGCTCTCCTCGACCTTTACCTATGGTTTCCAGATTCTCATGAGCCTGATGCAGCTGTCGATGATCTTTGTCATGGTGACCATGGCCGACGAATCGGCACACCGCATTGCCGAGGTGCTGGCCGCCGAGCCCACGATCGCCGATCCCGCCGAGCCCGTGCTCGAGGTTGCCGACGGTTCCATCGACTTTGACCACGTGAGCTTTAAGTATTCCAAGCATGCGAAGCGCCAGGCGCTCGACGATATCGACCTGCACATTACGAGCGGCGAGACCATCGGCATCATCGGCGGCACCGGCTCGGCCAAGTCCACGCTCGTCAACCTCATCGCCCGCCTGTACGACACCACCGAAGGCGCTGTGCGCGTGGGCGGCGTGGACGTGCGCGACTACGACCTGGACGCGCTGCGTCACCAGGTCGCCATGGTGCTGCAGAAAAACGTGCTGTTTAGCGGCACCATCGCCGAGAACCTGCGTTGGGGCGACCCGAACGCCACCGACGAGGAAGTCCGCGAGGCAGCGCATCTGGCCTGCGCCGACGAGTTTGTCGACGGTTTCCCCAAGGGCTACGACACCTGGATCGAACAGGGCGGCTCTAATGTTTCGGGCGGTCAGAAGCAGCGCCTGTGCATTGCACGCGCCCTGCTGCGTCGCCCCAAGATCTTGATCCTGGACGACTCCACCAGCGCCGTCGACACCAAGACCGACGCCAAGATCCGCGCAGGGCTGGCAAGCTATCTGCCCAACACGACCAAGATCATCATCGCCCAGCGCATCAGCTCCGTGCAGGACGCAGACCGCATCATCGTCATGGAGGGCGGCCGCATCGCACAGATCGGCAACCACGAAGAGCTGCTCAAGACGAGCGAGATCTACCGAGAGACCTTTACCTCGCAAAACAAGATGTCTGCCGAGGGCGAAGGGGCCGTCGAGGCCGACACCGAGGCATCCGCAACGCAAGCTCAGACCCAGGAAGGAGGCGAGGCACATGAGTAAGGCAACGACCGCCGAGCGCGCGCTCAACCGTAAGGGCGGTACCATGTCGCGCCTCATCAAGACGCTCTTTGGCTTCTATCCCGTGCTTTTGCCCCTTGTCGTCGCCGGCGTGGTGCTCTGCGCCATCATCAACTCCATCGGCGCGACCTTCCTGCAGAGCGCCCTGCAGATTATTAGCGAATCGTGGCAGTCGGGCGATTGGGAAGCCGCACAGCCCAAGATTCTGCAGCTCGTGACCACCCTCGCCTGCATCTACGGCGTCGGCGTCCTGTCCTCGCTCTTCTGGAACCGCGCCATGGCTATCGTCACGCAGGGCTCGCTCGAGAAGCTGCGCGAGATGATGTTCAACCGCATGCAGGACCTGCCGATCCGCTACTTCGACACGCACCAGCGCGGCGATATCATGAGCCACTACACCAACGACATCGACACGCTGCGTCAGATGATCAGCCAGTCGCTGCCCAACCTGCTCATGACGATCATCATCATCGTCACGGTGTTCTTTATCATGCTGTACTACAGCGTGTGGATGTGCTTGGTCATCATCGCCGGCGTCGCCTTTATGACCTTTATGACCAAGCTGCTCGGATCCAACTCCGCGCGCTTCTTCATTGCGCAGCAGACCGAGCTTGGCGTGGTCGAGGGCCATATCGAGGAGGTCATGAACGGCCAGAAGGTCGTCAAGGCGTTCTGCCACGAGTCTGCCGCCGAGGCCGATTTTGACGAGCGCAACGAAAAGCTCTTCGAGGTCTCCCAGAAGGCCAACATGTACGCCAACATCCTCATGCCCATCCTTATGAACCTGGGCAACCTGCTCTACGTGCTGGTGGCCCTTGCCGGCGGCATTTTCCTGGCGCTGGGCGTGCCCAACCTGAGCATCTCGGGCATGGCGCTGTCCATCGCCGTCGTGGTGCCGTTCCTCAACATGACCAAGCAGTTCTGCGGACAGATCGGCCAGATCTCGCAGCAGATCAACGCCGTGGTCATGGGCCTCGCCGGCGCCGACCGCATCTTTGAGCTCATCGACGAGAAGCCCGAGGCCGACGAAGGCTACGTGACGCTCGTCAACGCGCAGGTGAACCCCGAGACTTGGGAGTTCGAGGAGGCCGACCACCACACCGGCATGTGGGCATGGAAACACCCGCACCGCGCAACCGGCGAGATCGAGTACGTACCGCTGCGCGGCGACCTGGTCATGGACAACGTCGACTTTGGCTACACGCCCGACCACGAGGTACTGCACGGCGTGTCCGTGTTTGCCAAGCCGGGCCAGAAAGTCGCGTTTGTCGGCGCCACCGGTGCCGGTAAGACGACCATCACCAACCTCATCAACCGTTTCTATGACATCGCCGACGGCAAGATCCGCTACGACGGCATCAACGTCAACAAGATCCGCAAGGCCGATCTGCGCCGCTCGCTGGGCGTGGTGCTGCAGGACGTGAACCTGTTCACCGGCAGCGTGATGGATAACATCCGCTACGGCAACCTGGATGCCACCGACGAGGAGTGCATCGCGGCGGCCAAGCTTGCCGGCGCGGACGACTTTATCACACGCCTGCCCGACGGCTATGACACCATGCTCACCGGCAACGGCGCCCAACTGTCGCAGGGCCAGCGTCAGCTAATTTCGATCGCACGCGCCGCCGTCGCCGATCCGCCGGCGATGATCCTGGACGAGGCCACGAGCTCCATCGACACCCGCACCGAGGCCATCGTACAGGCGGGCATGGACAAGCTCATGGAGGGCCGCACGACGTTTGTCATCGCACACCGCCTGTCCACCGTGCGCAACTCCGACGCGATCATCTGTCTGGATCACGGCCGCATCATCGAGCGCGGCAACCACGACGAGCTGATCGCCAAGCGCGGGTATTACTACCAGCTCTACACGGGTGCGTTTGAGCTGGAGTAGGAACGATTACTGACGGAGGGTTCCCCGGGGCGGCGGGGTAACTCCTCCGTGCTCAAACATTCTCGCTGCGCTGCGAAACTGCGCGCGGAGGAAATACACCGCCGTCCACGGGGCTCCTATGTAAGCTTCAGCGGTTCGAGTGCGTCCGCCGCCATTACATCCGGCG
>CABUDB010000116.1 GCA_902490245.1 uncultured Collinsella sp. | reverse complement strand
GGCTTCACATCTGACTGCAAGCCGAAATCCTCCACCATACTATTCAGATAGTTTAGGAATCGCCTCCGTCACATTAAACGGAGGCGATTGTGTTATCAGACCTTAGCAGCGGCGCTGTATAACCTGATCAACATCAATGCCGAAGTCCAGAAGTTCTTCAACAGTGATCTCGATGTCGGAAGCCGATTTATCGCTGGCCAGCTCGATTTCCTCTTTCTCCATTTTCGTCACCTCCTTTTCATGTATGAGTTAAAAAAACTAGTGGCTTTCTGAAAACAGCCAGGATCAATGCTAAACGATGATTTTAGATTCAACGTCGGGACCGGTTGTTTTTATGAATATGATGCCAATGCACGAACAAAAGCAGTTAGCCTTTTCAGCACTGTTGCGGCTTATGCAATCACATGAGTCCTAGGTCCTTTCGACACCACCTGTATTGCGAATCAGCACCGCTGCCTTCCCGACTGAATATTGCCGTCAGGCACCGCTATTAAATGCATCTCCAGGCACCCCGTTACACTCGTGCCGCCATGCGGTCGACTGAACGAGGAGGTTCCACATAGACGCGATCTGGGCCGACATGGGAGAGACCGTCATGCGGCAGCGCTGCAGATGGAGCGCTAGCAATAAAAGGGCACAGGGACCAGCGTCTGCCAGATGCCCGCACACGATAACGGCGGTGCTGTTACGCGATATTCAGCAGTGCTTAAGCTAGCAGATACTCAATCACACGCATGGCAGTGGTAACAGCACGGGTGTTCCTATAGTTTTGTCAACCGGGGAATGCCGTTCGCGAGATCGAATCGCGAAATGCTGACGCCAGGCCTTTCGACCGGCGGACTTCAGCCTGTTCGGAGTGCTGTGCTTCGACTAGGTGGCTTAGGGCGCCCTGTCCCGCATGATCGCGTAGGTGACCTTCAACCTCTTTCGCGTCAGCGCTTTGAGTGCCTTGCCGTGCGGTATGCCCCGTTCTCGGCACCTGGCGTAGTGGTCGCCCCATCTTCCCTCTGTCCGGGCAAGGCAGTTGCACGAGAATATGAGCAGGTTTTTCAGCCTTTTGTTGCCTTGGCGCGATGCCGCCACCGAGGAGATCGAGGTCTCCGACTGGCGGTTGTGCGGCGCCAGGCCGCAGTACGGCGCGAGCCTGTCGTGGCTTGACTCGTCATGTTTAATCTGTTTCGTTAACTGAAATGCGTAAATCTGGTTAATCGAAAAAGCAAAATTTGGTTAAATGAAAACGGTAAATTTAGTTAAAAGCACTGGTAAGCAATGGTGAAGAATATGCCAAAAAAGTACTACACTCGAATTATCGAAAATGAGCTCGACCAGATGCTAGGGATATTCGGTGCCGTTCTCATCGAAGGACCGAAATGGTGTGGAAAGACAACCACAGCCGGGACCCGTGCGGCGTCCAGGCTCCTGCTCATGGACCCGTCGCGCAACTTCGAGAATCGCTTGCGTGCCGAGACGGACCCGGCGCTTGCCGTTTCCGGCGAGGTGCCGCGGCTGATCGATGAATGGCAGGAGGTTCCGAAACTTTGGGACGCGGCGAGGTTTGAGTGCGACAACCGCGGCGGCGAGCCTGGCCAGTTCATATTTACGGGGTCGGCGACGCCGCGAGACAATGAACGGCCGATGCACAGTGGCGCTGGAAGGTTCGCCAAACTGCGCATGGATACCATGACGCTTTTCGAACTTGGGAAATCCAGCGGCACGGTTAAGCTGTCGGGTATTATTTCTGGCGAAAAGTTCAATGGCGCTTTCGGATCGTTGGATTCTGCCTCGATTGCCGAGTGCGTTGTTCGCGGTGGATGGCCCGCGGCGGTCGGTCGCGATGCGCTGGCTGCGTCGGCGATGGCGAAACGTTACATCGGCATAGTCGCCGAAGAAGATTTGTCCCGTGTCGACGGCTCTCGACGCGATCCCGAAAAGGTCAAAGCTGTCATCGAATCGCTTGCGCGTAATGAATCCACTTTGGCGACACTCAAGACGCTCGTAGCCGATCTTGGCGGAGAGGTGTCGAGACAAACGGCGGCATCATATATATCTCTTCTCGCTCGGGTCAGCTTCGTTCGCGATATTCCCGCGTGGAACCCCGCAATGAGATCCCCCGTGCACTTAAGAGAATCGAAGAAGCATCATCTTGCTGACCCGTCACTGGCGGCCGCCGCACTCGGGGCGACTCCGGAGACCTTGCTGCTAGATTTCAAGACGCTTGGACTACTTTTTGAATCGCTGGCACTCCATGATTTGTGGGTTTATGCACGAGCAAACGGAATGAGTCTCTATCACTATCACGATTCTCGCGATCTAGAAGTCGATGCAGTCATTGCGGCTCCTGGTGGGACCTGGATCCCGGTCGAAGTTAAACTCAGCTCTGCTCAAATAGAAGAGGCATCTGACAATCTTGTTGCTGTCGAGGAACGTATGGTTGCCGCCGGAAACAACCCGCCGGTTTCGAAAGTTGCAATCATTGGATTTGGTTCACAAGCCTATGTTACCGACCGCGGCGTCCAAGTTGTTCCGTTGGATGTGCTCGCGCCGTAATGCTGTTGGCGAAGTGAAATTAACGCTGCAGTTTTTAGATCTGGTTTCTGAGATCTAAAACGCGAAACTCAAAATCGAGGTGTGAGTCGGGCTCGGTAAAGCGCGGGGGAAATGAGATAGGCTGCGCGTCATCAGAGAGTGGCGCGCAGCCTATTGACCTGCTTTCGTATGACGGATGCTTTAGAGGATCCAGGGGCCAAGTGGGTTGCCATCTGCGGAGCAGTCTTGAATCGTTAGGATGGGATTTTGAAAGGGCTGTCTCTCCCTCCACGCCTTCAAGTGATAGGTGCAGACGCGGTCGTAGTGGATTTTTTTGTATGCGCGCGATATCTCTTTTACAGCCTCCTCTTTGCTGGAATATTTTCCTGGAGCATGTGCAACAGATGTGCATGCGATACCGTCGATCCAGCCAGATTGGGGTCCGAGGTTAAAGCTCGAGATTATTGTCAAGACACCATTGAGGCCAGCTTGCAACAAATCGTTCTGTATTCGTTCAAATGCTGATTGATTGTTGGTTCCAAGGCCAATCATTCCAATTGCAGAGAGATATCCGCTATCAGTGAGTTTATCTCCTGCACCTCGAATAACCTTGCTTGTGATGTTGAGGCCATCTGGGCCGCCATCGCCAACGAAGGGGTATGGTACGTCTTCTGGGATTGGGAGCAAAGGAGGATTCACCGTAATGAGTTCATAGCTGCAAGAGCTTTCGATATTGTTTAGTGCGTTGTAGAGACTTCCGGTTAGAATAGTTAAATCTTTGCTAATACCATTGACCAGTGCGTTTAGTTGGCAGATTTCTGAGGCGATTGGATTGATATCTATCGCCGTGACGCGCATTCCAGATTTTGCCAGTATGAGTGCCTGGATGCCTGGTCCAGAGCAGAGGTCTAAGGCATTCTTTCCGGGGGATGGGCTTAGCCGACGAGCGAGCCCAATTGAATCAGAGCCAAAATATAGTAAAGGCGAGGGTGATGGCGCATCGGCAAAAAGCCAGATGCCATGATATCGGATTAGAGATAAACCGGAAAGGGAGGCATTGCCATTGTGCTCGCTTAGCAGCCCGAGTGAGGCTATGGTTTCAACAGTGCCTTTCAGCAGACTTCTTTTTGCCACTTCTGAATCGAGATCAATCTCTCCACCTAGCATCAGGAAGGAGACGAGCTCTTGATGCTCCCTGTCAAGTTGATCCCAGATGCGATGCGCGCATTCAAAAGGATCTATAGATATGTCAAGTGTGTCTAAAAAATCTGTTACTCCAAGAGTGTCCAATCTACGGAGTGGATTACTCGAGAGCGAATTTAAAGAGGGTAGCACTTCAATCATGTATATCAGACCCATTTCCGATAAAGGTAGTCTCGAATTTAGTCTCGACAATCAAGTCGGCTGCCAGTTTAGGAGCTAGCTTTGCAAGACAGGTCTGTGCCTCTTTCGAGAGGGCGATGTCTTCGCAAATCTCGCATTGAGAGAGGTAGCTTGAGCGCCCAAATGAAGAAAGGCCTCCGCTCGTGCGCAAGTGCTTCAGCAGTCCTCCTGGTCCTATGTATTGTATGTAATTAAGTAGGAGCAGCTGCAGTTCATTAATGTCATCCGTCAGATTGATTTTGCCAAGATCGAAAAGCCAAGTTCCCTCTGCATTTATTCCGCAGCAGGGTGCAAGATGGCAGTTTGGGGAAATAACGAAGTCTTGGCCGCAGTCGGAACAGTGTGACGCTAAGAGACGTGCCTGCGGTCGCGCATTTTGGTTGAGACTGAGATTTCGTGCGCGCCCAATTCGCGTGATGCCTGAATCCGTGATGAAGCGGGCTGGCGCGCGGGGAGGCTGGGTATTATCGTCGAACTGATGCAGGAGTGGAATGTCTTCATTAAGGTACTTGCACAGGTATGCCGGGCTGATTGTACTGTTGTTATCTCTGCAGACCGCAATGCCGAGAGTTTGAAAGCCCATTGTTTTTGCTGAGTTCCAAAGGTTGCGCACATTCTCGAGGGGTATATATTCCGCATGAAAGTCGTCGCAGCTGATATTGATTTCGTCAAGGCCACATGACTTCAATTCGTTGAGGAACGTTTCTGCGTCTCTTTCGCTTTTTGCCCACCGCGCATTCGTTACAATTCGAGTAAAGAGTCCTAAAGAATTCGCATATGCGATGGCCTCGAGAAGGTCATCGCCAAGAAGGGTGCATTCTCCGCCCGTAAACACAACAACACCACTTCCGACGCATACTTCGGCGAAGCTATCGATGAATTGCCGCATTTGGGGAAGAGTAAGCCTGTCACTGTTGTTCGGAGTGCAGCTCATCAGACAATGATCGCACACAGCGCCACATTTATATGTTGTTATAAATGTCAGCATTCGAGGTCTGCGGAACAGCACGTGCTGCGAGCTTTCGGAAATCATGCCGCGAGCAAACGGGCGTCGGTGATTACCAAGGTGCCTTCGTTCTCGGAGTAAGTAACTTCGAATTCGACGGAGCGATAAGACCCGCGGGCGACCCCATTGGAAGCCCCTTCGGGGTTGATGGTATTGGAGCTGGAATTCTTGATTGCTGTTTTAAGCACGGCTGCTTGCCTCGCTGCACTCAAGCCCTCTTGATCAAATTTCCTGAAAACAGAAGTTTGTTTGTACGATTCCGATAGTTCAACAACATCAGGTTTGTTCATAAAAATAGCTGATCCATAGCCCATTGTGTTGACGTCGTACTTAAGGTTGGCGTTGGTTTGAGCATTCGCGTTTGCGTTTGCCATTCCGTTTGCGTTCAGAATGATGTTTGCGTTCGTTACTGCGTTTGCATTAAGTACAACGTTTACGAGAGGTATCGTTTGCGGCTCAGCTTCGGTGTCCTCGTCATAATATGCAAGTTGGATACGACGATATACTGCGCGTGCAACGGGGACACGCGCCTCCTTTTCGGTTGACTCCACCAGTTCGTACAGAGAGACTTTTCGATTTCCCGCTTTGATTTGGAGGTCTGTAATTCCATATTTCTGGAATACGGCACGAGGCTGAGCTTCGAAATCGCGTCTTGCGTCGGTAGATTGTTCCGCGTCCGCGACCAGTTTTTCAAGGATGCTAAGCTGGGACTGTATTGAGAGTTCGTTTAGGTGGTTCACATTGTCCATAGCGGTGACCTCCAATGTTGAATAGCTGTCTTGAAAGACTACGTCATGCTAGTGTCGGTATCGATTTGATACTAC
>CABUDB010000115.1 GCA_902490245.1 uncultured Collinsella sp. | reverse complement strand
GTGCTGAACATTGCAGTGTTAGTTTCCGGCGGCGGCACCAACCTGCAGGCCTGGGCTCACATTCTTGGTCAGGTTGCTCATGCGAAGAAATCCTCCTCGTCGCTGGTTACAGAGTCGCCGGAAACGGCCTGGGTGGCCACTCCCTTCTTGGTGAGATCGAAGATCTCCTTGTCGCGGAGGGCGGAGGCAACCGCGATGATGACACCGAGAACTGCGATGGCGATCATCGGGAGGCCGAGGTACTGGTAGAGCGTAAAGCCCAAGAAGAAGTAGATGCTGAGCTCGGTGCTCCACAGCATCTGGAGCAGGAGCGCCATACCAACGGCGGGCAGGAGGGCACCCACGGCGTTGAGGCCGCTCATGACATTGGCCGGAATCTGGTTGACAATGGCGGCAACGGGCTCGGCGCCAAGGTAAACGCCGAGGAAGGCGATGAGGCCAAAGGCGGCGTACTTAACGAACCAGAGAACGAAGTGCTGAAGCGCGAGGCCCTTCTCGTTGCCCTCGGCGGCCATCTTGTCAAAGGTGGCTGCGAAGAACGCGAGGAACACGTTGTTCATGAAGATCGAGAGAAATGCGGTGACGACGCCCACGGGAACGGCCAGTGTGATGGCGGCACCCTGGTCGATACCAGCGCCAACGGTGAAGGCGACGGCGAGGGCGGTCGCGGTAACAGGCTCGGCGGAGATAGCGCCACCAATGTTAACCGCGCCCATGAAGATCGCCTCGAGAGAGGCACCGATGATGACACCGGTCTTGACGTCGCCCATCAGGAGGCCCGCAACGAGACCTACCACGAGAGGACGCTCGATCATGCACTGACCGAGAACCCAGTTGCCGCCGTAGCAAATCAGCACGGTCAACCAGGCCATTATTGCCAACCCAACCATTTGACTTCCTTTCTTTCATTTCATTTGGCCGCCTGGCCAAATCCCCTTATTTCCCCGCCGCCTCGATCAGACTCTTGAGAGGAGTCTTGGGATTGGACGGGATAAGCTGATGGAAAACCGGAATACCCTGCTCGCAAAGCTCCTTCGCGGCCTCGAGCTCATCCGGGTTGAGCATGATCGTGGAGTTGAGGGCGACCTTGCTATCCGGATCGGACTTGTCGAAGCGGCCGACGTTGGCAACGTTCACGCCCTCAATCTTGCCCGGCGCGCCCTTAACGAGCTCAAGCACGTCACGCACGCAGTTGGTGAGCGCGAAGATGCGCATGGAGTCCGCGCGCGGATCGTTCGCGATGCGGCAGGCATCCGGAACGTCCTTGACGAGGAGTTTCTGGCCCGCCGGCGTACCCATGGAAAGCGTCATGCGAAGGGCGTCGCTCTCCACGGCGTGCTTGTTGGCGACGATGATCCTGGTGGTGTTGAGCTCCTTGGTCCACACCAGGGCGACCTGTCCGTGAATCAGACGGTCATCGACTCGAACCTGAACAATCATTGCTTCCTCTCTCTACTTGTTAGTACTCTCTAATCAAAGAAGTCTCCCTCGGACTCCTCGTTGTCCGCGGCCTTGCTCGGAGGCTCGACGACCTGCATCGTCGCCCTCGCCAGCTCGACGCTCTGCTTGATCGAATCTGCCGTGACCGGCTCGGCGCCGAGGAGCGTCTCGATCACGAGGCCGAGGTTCATACCGGTGACGTGGACGATCCCGCGCTTCTCCGGCTCCATAAGGACGACCTTCTGGAAGACGGAACCACCGTAGATGTCGGTGAAGATGATGGCCTCGTCCTCAGGGCCCACCGAGTCAATAAAGGCCTGGATGCGAGGGGTGAAATCGGAGTCGTCCACGTAGCAGTCAACTGCCTCCACCATGTCCGCCATGCCGGTCAGGATTCCGATCGAGCTCCTGATTCCGCTTGCGAGGTGGCCGTGCGACGCGACAAGAACTTTCTTCATCGAGTCTCTCCTAGAGCGAATAGTGGTTGGGGTTCAGAAGCTGGATCTTGCTGACGACGAACGCGCGCATGTCGGGGGCGGCGTCCATCAGGAGGCCTATGCCGTTGCCGTCGTTCTTACCGGAGTTGATGTCCTTCTCGAAGGCGCGGTACATGGAACGGAAGTACTCCGTGGCGATGTTGAACTTACTCATGCCGAGGTTCACGGCCTCCTGGAGCTGCTCGTCGGGGATGTCGGAGCATCCGTGCATGACGAGGGGGACGCTGACGGCCTCCCTGCAGGCCTTGATGCGCTCCATGTCGAGGTTCGGGACCTTGACATAGGGGCCGTGGGCATTGCCGACGGCGATGGCGAGCGAGCCGCAACCGGTGCCCTCGACAAACTCCTCGGCGAGGTTCGGGTCGGTGTAGTGGTCGCTGTTCACGAAGTCGTTGGCGTCAGAGCCGTTGCCGACATGGCCGAGCTCGGCCTCGATGTCGACGTCGAAGATCTTGGCGACCTGGACGACGTCCTTCGTGAGCTGGAAGTTCTCCTCATAGGGAAGTGAGGAGCCGTCGACCATGACGGATGGGAAGCCGGCCTTGACGCCCTTGACGGCGATCTCGTAACCAGCGGAGTGATCCTGGTGGACGGCGACGGGCACGCTCGCGCGCTCGGCGTAATAGCGGGCGGCGAAGGCGATGATGTCGAGGGCGCAGTGGTCCTCGAAGCCAGGCCAGTACTGGATGATGATGGGCATGTGCTCATCCTCGGCGGCCTGGATCGCATAACGGATGGTCTCCGTATTGATGACGTTAATCGCGGGCACGCCATAGTGGTGCTCGGTCGCATGTTGAAGAAGCTCGTTGACCTTGATGAGTGACATCTTTGTCTTCCTTTCACCTGAATAATCATTGGATCGGACAGTTCTCAGCTCGTCAGCTGGTTGAACACGAAGCGAAGCGCGAGGCAGGCAGGCGCTTGCGAGGCGCGGTGGAGCCTATGCGGCCGCCTGGCCCTCAGGCTGCGGCGCCGCGCTTCGACGCCATAGCACGTACGCCACAAGAGCAGCGACTGCAGCAATCGTTGAAGCGAGGGCGAAGGCCAGGAAACCCGCGTGCGTGCCGAGCGCATCGCACGCCCAACCGCCAAACAGGTTCGCAACCACGACGGACAGACCGCTCTGGACCATCGCGAAGGCGCTCTGACCTCGAGCGCGACAATCCTCGTAAGTGTGGTTGGCAATGTAGGTAACGCAGGAGTAGTAGACGGTCATGTAACTCACGCTCTGCAGCAGCTGGCCGCAGACCATGACCGGGACGATGCCGGTGCCCACAAGCACGAGCCTGAGCGCCGCCATGAAGCAGGAAAAGATCAGGAGGTTCATCTCGCCGAAGCGCCTGACCAGCTTGGAGGAAACGAGCAGGATGGGGATCTCGCTCGCAGCGGAGACCGCACTCAGGACGCCCACGAGGTTCTGACCCTCGCCAAGCTCGACCGCGTAGCGGCCCAAGAACGCCCCGATGAAGCCAATCGCGGCCGAACTGATGAAGGCGAAGACCAAGACGAAGGCGATCTCATTGCTGGTGAACAGCGAGAGGAGGCCCTTTCCGTGGGAGACCTTGGGATCGTCCGCGGCATTGGCGCGAATTCCCGCCTCGGGGAGGCGCCACATGTGAGCCGCGAAGACCACCAGCGCGGCGGAGACCACCGTGAACTGGATTTGAGGAGCCATGTCGAGCAGCCGACCGACGATCAGGACGACGATGGCATAGCCGATAGTGCCACCCATGCGAATGCGAGAAAAGTCCAGGCCAGAGCGATCCGCGAGCTCGATGACGAGGGAGTCGCTCAGGGGCAGGAGCCCCGAGAAAAACGCCGAGAATGCAAAGGTTACGAGAAGGACCGGGACGAACGTCGACGCCAGGTAATACAGCGGAGCGAGTACCGCCGCCGCAAGGCAGAGGGCCACGATGACCGCGCGGCGGCGCCCGAGCTTGTCGGCGATCGTCGACCAGAGCGGCTGGATGGCGAGCGCACACACCGGGGTCGCCGCGAGGAGAATGCCGGTCTGGGCCGCGCTGAGGCCGAGGCTCGTGTAGTGAGCGGAGAGAAACGGCGAGTACACACCCGCGCAGACCCAGTAGAGTACGTTCGCGAAGAACAGCGAAGTCATGCTTGCGTTTGTCTTGGCGTTGTGCATCGTGCTTCTCCCTTCTTGCTCGCCGGGTGCCTGTCTGGGCTTCGAAGTGATTCACCATCTAGCGTGAAACGGAGTTGCGAGGCGTTGAAACAATGTTCTGTTGTTTCATCGTTTTCGTGCCGTTGTTTCACGGCTCATAAGATAGCAGCTCAAGCTGAGATTGCGCCGAGGAAGTACCGATTTACCGTGAACGGTAGGAAATCAGCGGTGAAACGCTATTTCACCGCTGATGAAACATTTTGCTTATTTTTCACCTCTCTTGACCTAAGATACAAAGCAAGCTAGGACCAAGGAGTAACCATGGATAAGACAGGGGATGTGCTCAGCCACATCTGCGCGGTCATGAGCAGCCTATCCCCCTCGGAGAAGGCAATCGCAACGTATGTGCTCGACCACCCGTCGGATGTCGCAACGATGACCGTCCGCGAACTCGCCGCAGAAACCGGTACGTCACCGGCGTCTGTTTCGAGATTCGCAAGGACGCTTGACTACCGAACCTATTCGGACATGCGTCTGGCGCTCGGCATATCCATCAGCAGGGCATCCGGCGAAGAAAAGGCCACGGACGGCAGGATTACTCTGGACGACGTCGAGGGCTCCATCAAGTACGTCCTGTCTCACAAGGTCAAGGAGCTCTCCCAAACCGCCTCGCTCATTGACTCCGATGACTTTTCGGCAGTCGTCAATCTGCTCCACAACGCCAACCTCGTCCTGATCGCGGGCGTCGGCAACTCGATTAACATGGGCGTAAACGCGGCGTTCAAGCTCTCGCAGGTTGGAGTCAGAGCGTTTTGCCCCAGTACCACCGAAGCCATGGTCTCCGTCGCAACCAGCCTCAAGGAGAATGACGTTCTGCTCGTCATTTCGACGTCCGGATACTCGAAGCGCCTCGTCAACATATTCGACTCTGCCGAGGATTCGAACACCCCCATCATCATGATCACAGACAACCCGGATACGCCGCTCGCGAAGCGTGCCACGCATATCATCCGAGCCATCTCGCGAGATCAGGCCATCACCGGAACCGAGATCGCCTTCTCGCACAGCTCGATCAACTTCGTCATCGAGCTGCTGTTCCTCTTCCTGACCTCTTGCTGGGATGACCCGGTAGAGTTTAACAGGATCATCTCGAAGAATCTCATGGGAGACAAGCAATACAGCTAGGACGACGCACGCCGGCGCACCGATGCCCAGACCGAAACGGGAGGACCCCTTGATAAAGCTCATCCTCGCAGACATGGATGGGACCCTGTTGCCGTTTGGCTCAAGGGTCGTATCGGAGCGCACGCACAGCGCGATTCTTTCGGCGCTCGATGCGGGCATCGCGTTCGGCCCCGCAAGCGGGCGCGACTACGCCGACCTGGCCGATGCCTTTGACGGCGACGCGCGCTGTTTCTCGACCGGCATCATGGCCAACGGAAAGAAGGTCTTCTCCAGCGGCGAACTCGTGTTCAAAAAGACGCTCTCGACGGAGGCCCTCGTCAAGCTCGATAGCGCTGTACGCCCCTACGCGGGGACGTCACTCTGGCTAGTCGCCGATGTCGATGAGACAGGCAAGCGCTGCGAGCAGTTCCTCTGCGCCGTCGAGCCTGGCGACGAATTCGCCCTGGAAGTCGTTAAGGACTCCGGAAGAGACATGGCCCCTTTCCTGCAAGTAACGGAGCAATGCAGGATGGGTAAGTTCTCC
>CABUDB010000114.1 GCA_902490245.1 uncultured Collinsella sp. | reverse complement strand
CACTACCTGCGCAATTTCTATCGCGATGCCTACGAGCTCGTCCGTTCGTATATGCCCGAGGATAAGATCGTCGTCTTCTCGTCGTCGGGGCATCCCAGCGAGTGGAAGCATTTTATGCGCGGCGCCAAGTACAAGAACGTCTACATGGACCTTCACCTGTACCATTACCGCGACGAGTATGCGCTCGACATCACGAGCCCCCGCGGGCTGACGACGGCGATTTCGCGTAACAAGCGCGAGCTTAAAGAAGCGATTTCGACTGGGTTTCCCGTGCTGGTGGGCGAATGGTCGGGCGCGGCGATCTTTGCCAACTCGTCGGTTACGCCCGAGGGCCGCAATGCCTACGAGCGCGTGTTTATCGCCAATCAGCTGGCTTCGTTTGCGCCGGCTGCCGGTTGGTTCTTCCAAACGTGGAAGACCGAGAAGCGCATTGCAGCATGGGACGCCCGCGCGGCGCTCGGTACGCTCGAGCGCGGCATGATTGAATAGGTTGATATGACGCAAAACAGCGCCCATACGGGCAAACTCTATGTGGTCGGCACGCCCATCGGCAACCTGGGCGACCTGTCCCCGCGCGTTGGCGAGGCCTTTGCCGCTGCCGATGTCATCTGCTGCGAAGACACGCGTGTGACGTCAAAGCTGCTGATGCACCTGGGCATTTCCAAGCCGCTTGTCCGTTGCGACGAGAATGTGATCGCCAGCCGCGCCGCCGGCCTGGTCGACCGCCTGCTGGCGGGGGAGACCCTCGCTTTTGCCTCGGACGCCGGCATGCCGAGCGTGTCCGATCCCGGCCAGGCGCTGGTCGAGGCGGCGCGTGAGGCCGATGCACCCGTCGAAGTTATCCCCGGGCCCTCTGCTTGCGTCACGGCGCTCGTTTCGTCCGGCATTCCCTGCGAGCATTTTTTCTTCGAGGGCTTTTTGGGCCGCAAGCACGGTGACCGCGTGCGCCGTCTGCAGCGCCTTGCCGTGGTGCCCGGCGCGCTCATCTTCTACGAGTCTCCACATCGCATCGTGGCGACACTCGAGGCCGTGGCGGAGGTCTTTCCCCAGCGTGAGGTTGCCGTCTGCCGCGAACTCACCAAGCTGCACGAGGAGGTCTTGCGCGGGCCCGCCGCCCAGCTTGCCGAGGAGCTGCGTGCTCGCGGCGAGGTAAAGGGCGAGATTGCGCTGGTCATCGCGCCGCCGAGCGAGGATGAGGAGGCCGGTATCGTGCCGGTTGGCGCCGCGGCAGCGGATCCCGACGAGGCCCTGCGCGAGGATATCCGCGCCGCGCTCGAGGAGGGGGAGCCCGCGTCTGCGGTGGCCAAGCGCCTGTCTCAGAAGTATTCGCGCCGCAAGCGCGATGTCTATGCCATGGTGCTCGATATGCAATAGATGGAGGATATCCAGCCCTTGCGCTAGAATCATCCTCTGTATGCAACGTTTTACTGGAGGACAAACCCCATGGATCAAAGCAAGCCTTCGTTCTTTATCACGACGCCCATCTACTACGTCAACGCCGATCCGCACCTGGGTACGGCTTATTCCACCATCATCGCCGACGTTCAGGCTCGCTATCGCCGCTCTGCCGGCTATAACGTCAAGTTCCTGACCGGCATGGACGAGCACGGCGAGAAGGTCGCCGAGGCCGCGGCCAAGCACAACATGACGCCGCAGGAGTGGACCGACAGCCAGGCTCCGCACTTCAAGGAGCTGTGGAGCAAGCTCGAGATTTCCAACGACGACTTCATCCGCACCACCGAGCCGCGCCAGCACCATGCCGTGCAGTATCTGTGGGAGCGCATGAAGGAGTCCGGCTATCTGTATAAGGGCAGCTACGATGGTTGGTACTGCGTGCCTGACGAGACCTACTTCACCGATACGCAGGTCCAGAAGGGCGACGAGGAGTACGGCAGCGTCGGCCAGCACCTGTGCCCCGACTGCCACCGTCCGCTTGAGCGCGTGCAGGAGGAGTCCTACTTCTTTAAGCTTTCCGCTTTCCAGGACAAGCTGCTCAAGCTTTACGACGAGCATCCCGACTTTGTCGAGCCTGCGTTCCGCATGAACGAGGTGCGCAGCTTTGTCGAGGGCGGCCTTAACGACCTTTCCGTGAGCCGCACGAGCTTTGACTGGGGCATTCAGGTTCCGTTTGACGAGGGCCACGTGACCTACGTGTGGTTCGATGCGCTGCTCAACTATATGACGGCCGTCGGCTACGGTGTCGACACCGACGAGGCGCGTGCCGAGCTGGCCTATCGCTGGCCCGCGCAGTTCCACATCGTGGGTAAGGACATCATCCGCTTCCACTGCGTCATTTGGCCTGCCATGCTCATGGCCATCGGCGAGGCCCTGCCCGAGCACGTCTTTGCCCACGGCTTCCTGACTGTGCGCAATGCCGAGACCGGCAAGGCCGAAAAGATGTCCAAGAGCCGCGGCAACGCCATCGCTCCGCAGGATGTTATCGACATGCTGGGTGTCGAGGGCTATCGCTATTACTTTATGACCGACGTGGTTCCCGGCACCGACGGCGCCATCAGCTTCGATCGCATGGAGCAGGTCTACAACGCCGACCTGGCCAACAGCTGGGGCAACCTCATCTCGCGCTCGCTCAACATGAGCGGCAAGTACTTTGACGGCTGCGCGCCTGCGAAGCCCGCATCGTTCGATGCGTTCGACAACCCGCTGGCAAAGATCGCCGACGGCCTGGTCGAGCGCTACATGGCCAAGATGGACGTGCTCGATTACGGCGGAGCCAAGGACGAGGTCATGGAGCTCATCCACGCCGCCAACCACTACATCGAGGACTCCGAGCCCTGGGCGCTTGCCAAGGACGAGGCCAAGGCTGACGAGCTGGCGTTTGTGATCTACAACCTGCTCGAGGCCATCCGCATCGCCGCTCACCTGCTGATGCCGCTCATGCCCCAGACTTCTGCCGAGGCTCTGCGTCGCCTGTCGTGCGAGGACGAGGCCGCGAGCGACGACCTCAAGGGCATTTGCGCTTGGGGCCTGCTTGCCGGCGGTCAGCCTGTCGAGAAGGGCGAGCCGCTGTTCCCGCGTCTGGGTTAAGACGCCGCGCGCCATATCGGCAATTTGCTGTTTAGATGTAAGGGCATGGCCGCAACGGTCCATGCCCTTTTGCTTTACGATGCAGCCACCATGTTAAGGAGGCAACCATGACAACTTCGCCTTTGGCAAACCCCACGGCAACGAGGGAGCTGCTAGAGGAGTTTGGCCTTGCGACCAAGCATCGCCTGGGCCAAAACTTCCTGATCGACAACCATGTGATCGAACGTATCTGTGAGCTCGCTGAGCTTGCGGGCGATGAGCGCGTGCTCGAGGTCGGCCCGGGTTGCGGCACGCTGACGTTGGCCCTGCTGCAGGAGGCGGCGTGCGTTACGTCGATTGAGGCTGATCCCGAGCTTGAGCCGGTGCTCGACGCCCACGCCGCCGACTATGCCAACTTCCGCTTTATCATGGGTGATGCGCTCAAGGTGACGCCGGAGCAGATTGAGCAGGCCGCCGGTGGTGAACCCACGGTGTTCGTCGCGAATCTGCCCTACAACGTGGCGGCGACGATCATCCTTCAGTTCTTCCAGACGATGCCAGCGCTTAAGCGCGCTGTCGTCATGGTGCAAAAGGAAGTTGCAGATCGTATTGCCGCAACGCCGGGCAACAAGACCTATGGCGGCTACACGGCAAAGCTCGGCCTGTATGCGCAGGTGACGGGGCGCTTTGAGGTGCCGCCGCGCTGCTTTATGCCGGCGCCGCATGTGGATTCTGCCGTAGTGCGCATCGATCGCGTTGACGGCGTGGTACTCGAGGGCCTCGACCGCGAGTTTGTGGCCCGTGTGATCGACGCCGCGTTTGCCCTGCGTCGCAAGACCATCCGCAATTCCATGAGCGCCAACGGCTTTGCCAAGGACGTGCTCGATGCGGCCTTTGAGGCTTGCGGTATCGCGCCCACCACGCGAGCCGAGACGCTCGATGTTGCCGACTTTGTCCGTCTGGCCCAGGAGCTCATCCATGATGCCTAATGCCGAACGCGTGACGTTTACCAAAAAGAAGAAAACGGTGGCCTGCCCGGTGCCGCTGGCGCCGCTTGCCGATACGCATGCGCACCTGCTCTCATTTTGGAGTAAGGAAGTTCCCGAGACGCTCGAGCGTGCCAAGGAAGCGGGCATTGACTTGTTGGTGACGGTCTTCGACCCCATTGCCGATAAGCGCAGCGTGGCGGACTATAGCGACTGGCTGGTTCGCGAGATCCTGCCGATGCGGGATATTCCGCAGATCAAATATCTTGCCGGCGTGCATCCGTATGGTGCTCCCGACTACACCGATAACATCCATGCCCAGATTGTGACTGCACTCGATGATCCCCTATGCGTTGGCATTGGCGAGATCGGTTTGGACTACCACATGGACTACGACGACGATATTGCGCCGGCGCCTCACGACGTGCAGATCGACTGCATGGCGCGCCAGCTTGAGCTTGCCGTACGCCGCAATGTGCCGGTAGAGCTGCATCTGCGTCATGAGGACACGGACGAGGAGCGCACCTCGCATGTGGACGCCTACAACGTGTTGCGCGAGGTCGGCGTGCCCCAGGCCGGTTGCGTGCTGCACTGCTTTGGCGAGGACCGAGCCACGATGGAGCGCTTTGTGGATTTGGGTTGTTACATCGCCTATGGCGGCGCGGCTACCTTTAAGCGCAACGACGACGTGCGCGAGGCATTCGCGGCAACCCCGCTCGACCGTATTTTGTTCGAGACGGATTGTCCCTATATGGCGCCGGAGCCCATTCGCGGTCTTGAGTGCGAGCCTGCAATGATTTCCATCACAGCAAACGCGCTGGTCAACGACCGCGTCGATCGTACCGGCGAGGACGCCGGAGCAATCGCTCGAGCCGCCTGGGAAAATGCCTGCAAACTTTTTCAAAAATAGTTCTTGCGTTCGCAGCAGCGCTCCGTTATTCTAATTCCTGCACGCGGGCGTGGCGGAATTGGCAGACGCGTACGGTTCAGGTCCGTATGGGGGCAACCCCATGAAGGTTCAAGTCCTTTCGCCCGCACCATTGAATGAAAGAGCTCCCAGCAATGGGAGCTTTTTTGTTATGGGCCCATCGCGGGGACTTGAACCTGCGAAGGAGCGAGCGTAAGGAAAACGCGGAGCGTTTTTAGCGAGCTGGCGAGTCCGCCGGCAGGCGGGCGAAGCCGGTGCGTATCCGCGCAGCGGATACGCGGACGTCCTTTCGCCCGCACCATTAAATGAAAGAGCTCCCAGCAATGGGGGCTTTTTTGTTATGCACGATCTCCTTGGACGGGTATCCTAATGGCAACGTGTGCCTATCAGAGGAGAAACCATGCTGTTGTCCGGTATCATCGCTGCCCTTACGAGCCTACTGTTTCCCATCATCATCCTGTTGCTGCTGCTTCCCAACGCCTGCTATGTCGTTGAACAGCAGCACGCTGTGATCATCGAGCGCCTGGGCAAGTTCAACCGCATCGTCAACGCGGGCTTCCACATGAAGGTGCCCGTGATCGACCGCAAAGCCGCTACGGTGAGTCTGCGCACCATGAAAAACGGTTTTGGCATCGACGTTAAGACCCAGGACAACGTGACTATCGGTCTTGAGGTCTCTGCTCAGTACCACGTGAGCTATGACATGGGCGCCGGCCCGGCAGATTCGGGCATCTACAAGAGCTACTACATGCTGCAGGAGCCCGTCGACCAAATGCGTGACTTCATCACCGATGCCCTGCGCTCTTCCATCCCCGTCTACACGCTCAACGACCGGTTCACGATCCACACCCGCTATC
>CABUDB010000113.1 GCA_902490245.1 uncultured Collinsella sp. | reverse complement strand
AGCTGCGGAAACGCGGGGCCCGTTCAGGCTGTTGCGTTGAGATTGAAAATCAACCAGAGTTTTTCGAGCTTATTTCGAGCAAATCCCACCGGTTCCATAGGAGTAAACTTGCCCCACTGCAAATCCTCGAAAGGAGCGGCATGAAAGAACTCTCCAACCGCACGGCATCATTTACCGATTCGGTCATCCGTCGCATGACGCGTATCTCCAATAAGTACGGCGCCGTCAATCTCTCGCAGGGCTTCCCCGACTTCGATCCCCCGACGCAGCTGCTCGATAGCCTCAGCACCATCGCCACCGACCCCAAGCCGCTTTACCACCAGTACTCCATCACCTGGGGCTCCCAAGCCATGCGCGAGGCGCTTGCCGCCAAGCAGGAGCACTTTATGGGCATGCCAGTCGACCCCAACCAAAACATCGTGGTCACCTGCGGCTCCACCGAGGCCATGATGGCCGCCATGATGACGGTCACGAACCCCGGCGACAAGGTCGTCATCTTCTCGCCGTTCTACGAGAACTACGGCGCCGACACGATCCTTTCGGGTGCCGAGCCCATCTACGTGCCGCTCAACCCGCCCACCTTTGACTTCGACCGTGAGGTCCTCGAGGCGGCCTTCCGCGACAACGATCCCAAAGCAATCGTCCTGTGCAACCCATCCAACCCCTGCGGCAAGGTCTTTACGCGCGAGGAGCTCACCTTTATCGCCGGCCTGTGCAAAAAGTACGACGCCTACTGCATCACCGACGAAGTCTACGAGCACATCGCCTATGCGCCCCACGAGCACGTGTACATGGCCACGCTGCCCGGCATGTTTGAGCGCACCATCAGCTGCAGCTCGCTGTCCAAGACCTACTCCATAACCGGTTGGCGCCTGGGCTACACCATCGCTCCCGCCGAAATCATCGAGCGCATAAAGAAGGTTCACGACTTCCTCACCGTGGGTGCCGCCGCTCCCCTGCAGGAAGCCGTCGTCACCGCCCTCAATTTCGACGACAGCTATTACGATGAGGTCCTTGACCTCTATACCGCCAAACGCGACCTGTTCTGCCAGGGACTCGATAGCATCGGACTTGAGCACAACGTGCCGCAGGGCGCCTACTACGTGATGATGGATATCTCGGAGTTTGGCTATGACAGCGACCTCGACTTCTGCGAGGATTTGGCCTCCAAGGTGGGTGTGGGCGCCGTGCCCGGCTCGAGCTTCTTCCGCGAGCCCGTCAACCATCTGATCCGTTTCCACTTTGCCAAGCGAGACGAGACGCTTAACGCGGCGCTGGAGAACCTCAAATCCCTGCGTGATAAAATCGAGCCACGCGGGTAAGGACGACCCAGTAACTAAAGGCACTAAAGATACCTCGCGAACCCGTTGGGTCACGAGGTATCTTTCTAGAGCGACCTCATTAATTTTTTAGAGCGCTATACTTTAGAGAAGGAGCAACTCGTCCCAGAAAGAGGAACATTATGGCAGAGCAGCAGCTTATCGGAGCGCTCGAGGCCGGTGGCACCAAGATGGTCTGCGCCACGGGCCATGCAGACGGTACGGTCCTAGAGCGCGAGCAGATCGCGACCACGACTCCGCAGGAGACCATCAAGGCAGTCAACGCGTGGTTTGCGAACAAGGGCATCGCCGCGCTGGGCATCGGCGCGTTTGGCCCCACCGCGGTCAACCCCGCTTCGCCGCAGTACGGCAAGATCCTAGAGACCCCCAAGACGGCATGGCGCTACTTTGACCTGCTGGGCACTATCCAAAACGAGCTCAATATTCCCTGCGGCTACGACACCGACGTCAACGTCGCCTGCTTGGGCGAAGTCACCTTTGGTTGCGCCCAAGGCCTCACGGACGTGGTGTATCTGACCATCGGCACCGGCGTGGGCGCCGGCGTGCTCTCGGGCGGCCAGCTCGTGCACGGCATGATGCACCCCGAGGCCGGTCACATCTTGGTCACGCGCGACCCGCGCGACACCATTGGCGAGCACAGCGGCTGCCCCTTCCACGGCAACTGCCTCGAGGGCCTCATCGCCGGCCCCGGTGTCAAAAAGCGCTGGGATGGCAAGAGCGCCGGAGACATGGCCGATGACTCGGGGGCCATGGACCTGCTCGCCGGCTATCTGGCACAGGCGCTCATGACCTACACGCTGTGCTACGCGCCGCAAAAGATCATCATCGGCGGCGGCGTGGCCGACCACACCCTCATCGTGCCGCTCGCGCGCAAGAAGTGCGCCGAAATGCTCAACGGCTATATCGTCACGCCCGAGGTCAACGACATCAATAACTACATCGTCAACAACAGCCTCGAGGGCAAGCAGGGCATCATGGGTTGCCTGGCCCTGGGCGCACAGGCGCTTCAGTAGCAGACGCACCCACAGGGCGTGGCGCGCTCGGCAAATCCGAACTATGGAACGACGCCACCACGCCTCATATAAGCCCTCAAATAAAAAAGGCCGCCTAGGACCAAACAATACGTCCTAGGCGGCTTTTTTGGCGCACATCAGCGACCGTAAGAGATATCGGAGCACAACGCCCGTTGCCGCTCCACAGCAGTCGATCATCACATCGGTGATCATGCCGGCGCGTCCCGGCACAAAGAGCTGAATCGTCTCGTCGATCGAGGGAATCAGCAGCAGGAACACCGCCGTGGGCAGCAGCACGTCAAAGGTGCGCCGGCCCTCAAAATCAAAGGCGTGCGTTGCCAGGATGCCGAGCACCATATACTCGGTAAAATGCGCGCACTTGCGAACAACAAAATTGGTCACCCACTCATATGGAAGCCCCACGCCGTGCAGGAAACCGCGGATAGCTTCCATGACCGTTAGGCTCAGCGAACCCGACCCCGAGCCGGGAACCAGCGAATTGCCCCAGATCAAGAGCGCCATCAGGCAGGTCACGACCGCCCATTTTCGATTGATCTTAACCATGCAGAAGTTATGCCTCCGCGCGAAGCGGCGCAAAGCTGGCGGTACCGCCCTCGATAACGCTCAGATAGGCACGGCCCGTACGCTTGGCGGTAGAGGACTGCAGGCGCTCGATCTCTTCCTCGAGGATCTGATTGACGCGCTCGTGACGACGGTTTTCCATAATGCCGGCGGCAATAGCCTCGGCCCGCTCGATGCTCTCGCGCGAGATACGGGCGGTATCCTCGGGGAACACAGCGCTGTGGCGGCCGACATAGGCGGGGGCAGCAGGCTGAGGGGCAGCGACGGGAGCGGGCGCTACAACAGGAGCGGACTCGTCAACCTCATCCAGAATCGCGGTGGCGGCGGCCCACATGTCCTCGTGGCCCGTGTAATCGGCCATGGGGACATCAACCTCGAACGAGGCGTCCGGAAGGTCGCCAGTGTCGATGCGATCTTGGGCATCAATCGATGCGGTAATGGCTGCAGGCTCATCGAGGTCATCGAGATCGATGTCCGCGGCACCGGAGATGATAGGCATGCTGGCGAGGTTTGCATTGTACGGCGCTGCCTCGGCCGCCTGCTGCTGGGCAGGAGCGCCCCAAAGCGAGCTTTCGGCGGCACGGCGGGCGGTAACGGCCTCGTCGTCCGCGGCCATGGCTTCATCAACGTACGAATTGTCGGCAGAAGCGTCCACGTCCGCCGAAGTAGCGCTGTAGGCGTTATTGGCTGCCGCGTTGGCGACGAGTGCCACGAAAGCCGCCGTGCTGCCCGCAGGGGCGGCCTGGGAGCCAGACACGGCGCGTGCCGCGGCGGCGATGTCGTCGCGATTGAAGGAGCCGGTCTGCCCGCCGTTGGTGAGCTCGTCGATGGCGACTTGATAGACGTCGCGCGAGTGTGCAGGGTCGCAGCTCACCGGCGAATCGTCGTCGAGCATACTGTCGATCATGGACCAAGCCTCGTCCTCGTCCATAGCATCTGCGGCTCGAGCGATGGTAGGGACACCATCATCGGCATGACGGCGCTGGAACGCACCGGTCAGGCCGGAAAGGAATGCCGAGGTAGACTGCTCCGCCTGAGCCTGAGAAGCAGAAGCCGCAGCGTAAGGAGTCGCATCCTGCTGCTGAGCTGGAATCGAGGCGGTCTTGAACTCGCTTTGATGCTGATTGAGATTGGCGGCACCGCCCATGGCATCGGGCTGGAACAGACGCTCTTCACGCTGCGCACGATACTCGGAGATGCCCAGCGAGGCGGCATAGATACCCACGCCCGCCACCGCGCCCACGGCGAAGGGAACCGCACCCGCCACGACCGTCTCGTTCACAGACGAAAACGGTAGCGTCGCGGCATACATAACCACGGGAGCGGCAAGGCCGATCCCGCACGAAAGTCCGGCAAGGACTGCTCGTTGTGTTGCATCAGAAGAAGCCATGAGCTCTCCCCATCTTCCAGCACCCAAATCGCATCATTCAGTTGGCTGCGCGAGAGAAGATGAAGCGGGGCTATGCCCCAAAGCAACGGTATATGGTTCGTTTCATCTGCGTTTTCCGTCGCGAAGCTTAAAAGCTATTATGCGAAACCGCCCCGTCGATTGCAAGCGACGATGTCGGATTGAAACGGGAAACCTGCTGCTCGACGGTCTTATGGTTAAAAATAAGCGCGGAGCGGCGATATGGAAAAGGGCCGAGGCTCAAAGCCCCGACCCTTTATCGCATTGATGACTATCGCTGCGTGTGGATGACAACCTAGAACGTCTGCTCGTAGTCGCTGTGTTTTTTGGCCGAACGCACCAAGAATTCCTGGTTGGTGTTGGTGCCCTTAAGACCCTTGATAAACGATGCGGCTGCGCGCTCGGTGTTGTTCATGCCGGCAAGAATGCGACGCAGACCAAAGACAAACGGACGCATCTGCTCGTCGACCAACAGGTCCTCGTTACGCGTACCGGAGGCAACGGGGTCGATAGCCGGGAAGATGCGGCGGTCGGCCAGGTCGCGGTCGAGCTTAAGCTCCATGTTGCCGGTGCCCTTGAACTCCTCGAAGATGACCTCGTCCATCTTGGAACCGGTGTCGATGAGGGCAGAGGCCAGGATGGTGAGCGAGCCACCGTTCTCGATATTACGGGCTGCGCCCAGGAAGCGCTTGGGAGGATACAGTGCCGCCGAATCGACGCCGCCCGAAAGGATGCGGCCTGAGGCGGGCGCCGCCAAGTTGTAGGCGCGGGCAAGACGCGTGATGGAGTCGAGCACCACCACAACATCGCCGCCCAGCTCCACGATGCGCTTGGCGCGCTCGATAACGAGCTCTGCCACGCGAGTGTGGTTGTCGGCGGGCATATCGAAGGTCGACGCCACAACCTCGCCCTTGATGGAACGCTGCATATCGGTGACCTCTTCGGGGCGCTCGTCGACGAGCAGGCAGATGAGGTGCACCTCGGGGTTGTTAATCGAGATGGACTGGCAGATCTTCTTGAGGATCGTGGTCTTGCCGGCCTTGGGCGGGGACACGATCAGGCCACGCTGGCCCTTGCCGATCGGCGACACGATGTCGATGGCGCGACCGGTAATGGAGTCCTTGCCGTGCTCCATGCGCAGCGGCTCGTTGGGATAGACCGGGGTGAGGTCGCCGAACTTGGGGCGGTTGCGAATCTGCTCGGGGTCCAGACCGTTGACGGTCGTGATTTTGGCGAGGCCGGCGCGCTTGTCGCCGCCGCGCGAAGGACGCAGCGAGCCCTCGATGACGTCGCCCGTGCGCAGGCGCGCGGAGCGGATGAGGTAGGCGGGCACGAAGGCGTCGTCGTTGGACTTCATGTAGCCATGGGCGTGGATGATGCCGGAGCTATCCGGGCGAATCTGCAGAATGCCCTTGATGTCGCGGAAGCCCTCGGCCTTCGCGGCGGTGACGTAGATCTCCTCGACGAGCTCGGCTTTCTTC
>CABUDB010000112.1 GCA_902490245.1 uncultured Collinsella sp. | reverse complement strand
TTAAGTGCTTTCCTTTGCGTGCGGAACTCGCGATAAACTTAATTCCGCGCCGCTCCCCGCCCGCGCCGGGCAAGCCCTCCCTTGTACTCCATTTCACTAAAGTGTATGATTCTGAACGTTACATGACTCACTTTACCTAACTAAAGTGCTATCGAGGGGGAATACCATGAATAGCGATATGTCTCGTCGTCAGTTTGTTGGTCTAGCCGGCTCGCTCGCCACGGTGCTTGGCCTTGGTCTTGTCGGCTGCGGCGGTGGTGCCGGCAAGGGCTCCGCTGCTGGTTCTGCCGCGGCCAAGGATGTGAAGGGCGCTGCGGAGTCCAAGAAGCTCGTGGTGGGCTTTGATAAGTCCTATCCTCCGTACGGCTTTGTGGGCGACGATGGCGAGTACACCGGCTTTGATCTCGATCTGGCCAAGGCTGTTGCCGATAAGCAGGGCTGGGAGGTCAAATACGAGGCCATCGACTGGGACGCCAAGGATACGCTGCTTAACTCAGGCGCCATCAACTGCATCTGGAACGGCTTTACCATGGAGGGTCGCGAGGACGACTACACGTTCTCCGAGCCGTACATGCTCAATGAGCAGGTGCTCGTGGTCAAGAAGGACGCGGGTATCAAGAGCTGGGACGATCTTGCCGGCAAGACCGTGATTACCCAGACTGATTCCGCTGCGCAGGATGTGCTCGAGGGCGACCAGAAGGATCTGGCCGCGACGTTTGCCACGCTCGATACCATCGGTGAGTACAACACGGCGTTTATGCAGCTCGAGAGTGGTGCGGTCGATGCCGTTGCCTGTGACCTCTCGATCGCTCAGTATCAGCTGGCCGCCAAGCCAGATGCCTATACGCAGCTCGACAAGCCGCTGTCCAGCGAGCACTACGCCGTCGGCTTTAAGAAGGGCGACACCAAGTCGGCCGATGCTGTAACCGAGTCACTCAAGGCGCTCTACGAGGACGGCACGGTCAAGGACCTGTGCGATAAGTATTCAAGCTATGGTCTTTCCTTCGACAACTGGGTGCTCAAATAGCGGCTTTCCCAGGCACCCGATTTTGCCGTTCAAACCGTCGCTTGCGTACATTTAGTACGCGGCGCTCCTCTTTCACGGCAAACTCGGGCACCTGGAAAACCCGCTTTAGCATTGGGTTCGCTGTTCCGTTACTGTGAAAGAGAGCTTGGGTTGTCTATTCAGGTCATGATGCAGATGCTTGGCCAGGGATTCTTGGTCAGCTTGCAGCTGTTTGTGCTGACGTTGCTCGGGTCGATTCCGCTGGGAATTCCCGTGGCGTTTATGCGCATGAGCAAAATTGCGCCGCTTCGCTGGATCGCGCGCATCTATATTTCGGTCATGCGCGGCACGCCGATCATGCTACAGATGTTTGCCATCTACTTCGCCCCGTACTACGTGTTCGGCATCTCGCTCACGCCCGATTCCAAGTGGACGGCGTGCGTTGTGGCGTTCATCATCAACTACGCCGGCTACTTTGCCGAGATCTATCGCTCGGGCCTGCAGTCGATTCCGCGTGGTCAATATGAGGCCGCCGAGGTGCTGGGCTACTCGCGTCTGCAGACATTTTTGTACATCGTGATGCCGCAAGTTGCCAAACGCATTTTGCCGGCGATGGGCAACGAGATCATCACGCTGGTCAAGGACACATCGCTGGCGTTTGCCATCGGTGTGGGGGAGATGTTCTCGACGGCCAAGGCGCTGGTTGCCTCGCAAGTGAGTATGGTGCCGTTTGCGATCGCGGCGCTGATTTACTGGGTCTTTAACTTTGTGGTCGAGATGCTGCTGGGCGCCGCCGAAAAGAAGCTGGACTATTATCATGACTAACTCAGTGATGAAAATCGAAAGCGCGCGTAAGGCGTTTGGCGGCAATGAGGTGCTCAAGGATATCTCACTCGAAGTCAAGCGCGGTGAGGTCGTGGCGATTATCGGACCTTCGGGCGGCGGTAAGTCTACGCTGCTGCGGTGTGCCACGCTGCTCGAGACACTCGACGGAGGCTCTCTCTCGTTTGGCGACCTTGCCGTTGCGACGGACGCGGGGCCGGGTGCGGTCTATGCGAAAGGCGACGTGCCCAAACAGGCGCGCTCGCGGTTTGGTCTGGTGTTCCAGAACTACAATCTGTTCCCGCACTATACGGTGATGAAAAACATCATCGACGCGCCGATCCGCGTGCTTAAGCGCCCGCGCGAGCAGGCGGAGGCGCGTGCGCGTGAGTTGATCGCGCAGATGGGGCTTACGGGCAACGAGAACAAGGTGCCGTGTGAGCTTTCGGGCGGTCAGCAGCAGCGCGTGAGTATTGCCCGCGCCCTGGCGCTCGATCCGGAAATCTTATTCTTTGACGAGCCGACCTCGGCGCTCGATCCCGAGCTGACGGCCGAGGTGCTGCGTGTCATTAAGGACCTCGCTGCGCAGAACATGACGATGGTGATCGTGACCCACGCAATGCAGTTTGCGCGCGATGTTGCCGACCGCGTGGTCTTTATGGATGGCGGTCGTATTGTCGAGGAGGGTCCTGCCGAGCAGGTTATCGACCATCCGCGCGAGCAGCGCACCCGTGAGTTCTTGAGCCGTATCGAGGGGTAGGCTCAACTAAATATTGAGATGAAGCCGCCGCAGGTCTAATGGTCTGCGGCGGCTTTTATTTGCATCGACGGGGTTCAATAATTGCCTCACAAGCTTGTCTCTTCCTCTCGCCGCCTGTATTCATACGTGCGCCGAAAGGTATGCATGGACAGCCGCCCGTGAGGGTAGGGTGGTGGCATAGGACATTTGGAGGGTGAGTCGGCTCGGCTGCCGACCATGCTGCTCCCGGGATGGCACCGACCGCGAACTCTCCCCGTTGGCGTCGCGCATTGCGCGCGGCCCTGCAAGGAGGTCATCATGGGTGCTCCCAAGACCGGCAATGTAAGGAACGTGGTGCTCGTAGGCCAAGGCGGGGTGGGCAAGACTTCACTCGCCGAGGCCATGCTCCACCTTTCTGGCAAGACCGCCCGCCTGGGCGGCCACGACGGCACCAAGCCCACGCTCGACTATGACCCCGAAGAGGTCAAGCGTGCATTTTCCATCTCGACGACCATTGCGCCGATCGACTGGAAGGGCGCACGTATCAACGTGCTCGATGCCCCGTGCTATCCCGATTTTATCGGCGACGCCTATGCCGCGATGAGCGTCTGCGAGACGGCTCTGTTTGTTGTCGACGCCGAGGCCGGCCCGCAGCCTACGACGGTTAAGCTCTGGTATGCCGCCGAGGACCTGCGTCTGGCGCGTGCGGTATTCGTAAACCGCCTGTCGCGCTCCGAGGCCAGCTTTGCGACCACCATGGAACTGCTGCAGGAGCGCTTTGGTACGCGACTGGGCGCCGTGACTCTTCCCTGGGGCGAGGGCGAGGATTTTGACGGCATCATCGACCTGGTGCGCATGAAGGCGCGCCATTGCAACGGCGCTGAAGCCGTTGAGTCGGAGATCCCCGAGGAGTATCGTGCCCAGGCCGAGGAGGCCCATGACCATCTGTGCGAGTTGATGGCCGAGGCCGACGACGAACTGATGATGAAATACCTGGAAGGCGAGGAGACGCTGACGCAGGAAGAGCTCGAGGGCCTGTTGTCCAAGGCGATCGCCGAGCGCATCTTTGTGCCGGTCTTTGCGGGCGATTGCATTAAGGAGCAGGGCGTCAACTCGCTGATGGACGACATCGCCACGTACTTCCCGGCGCCGACGGACTACGGCGAGATGCCGCTCATCGACGGCGATTCGCTCAAGATCTCGAGTGACGACGACCGCCCGGTGGCGTTTGTGTTTAAGACCCTGGCCGATCCGCAGCAGGGTCGCATCAGCTTTATCAAGGTGCTGACGGGTACGCTTGAGCCGGGCCTTGAGCTGGTCAATGCGCGCACGCGCAAGGGCGAGCGTCTGGCTCACCTGTATGTGATGTGCGGCCGCGACATGACCGAGGTCGGGCACGCGTATGCCGGCGATATCATCGTGGCGCCCAAGCTGGCGGCCGAGACGGGCGATACACTCTCGATTACCGGTAAGGTCGAGGCTGCGGCGTTTAAGTTCCCCAACTCGCAGTACCGCATTGCCATCGAGGCCGAGAATCGCGGCGACGAAGAGAAGCTCTACACGTTTATCGAGAAGGCTTGCAAGGCCGATCCAACCATGAGCATCGACCGCGACGAGGAGACCGGCCAGACCATTATCTCGGCGGTGGGCGAGGCACAGGTTTCGGTCCTGCTCAATCGCCTGGAGGACCGCACCAAGGTCGCTGCCAAGAGCGTGCCGATCCGTATTCCGTATCGCGAGACCATTCGCCGTACGGCAAGTGCCCAGGGTCGTCATAAGAAGCAGACCGGCGGCGCCGGTCAGTACGGCGACTGCTGGCTGCGCGTGGAGCCGCTCATTGGGCCCGACGGCACGAGCGATGGCTATGAGTTTGTGGACGAGGTCGTGGGCGGCCGCATTCCGCGCTCGCTGATTCCCGCCGTGGACAAGGGCGTCCAGGAGACCATGAAGGACGGCATCATTGCCGGCTATCCGCTCACGGGCATTCGCGTGGCTGTGTACGACGGCTCGTATCACAGCGTCGACTCCAACGAGATGGCGTTCCGCGCGGCGGCTCGCATCGGCCTGCGCAAGGCATGCGCCGATGCCGACCCGGTGGTGCTGGAGCCCATCGAGGAAATCACGGTGACAATCCCCGAGAGCTACGCCGGTGCCGTGATGGGTGACATCTCGGCCTCGCGCGGTCGCGTGACGGGCATGGAGACCGATGAGCGCGGCGATACCGTGGTCATTGCCCAGGCCCCGTTGGCCGAGCTGACGGATTACTCGACGCGCCTGCGCTCTATTACGCGCGGCACGGGCGACTTTACCATGAAGCCCGCTGGCTACGAGCAGGTGCCCTATGACGTTCAGGCCAAGCTGGTCGAGCGCTATGAGGAGGGTCGCGCCAAGTAGCGTGTGATTTTGCCTGCAATGTAGGTGCTGACGAAAGGGCCGCCCTGGGTAACCGGGGCGGCCCTTTTTGATCCCCGGGGCCGCGCTAAGTAAATCGACGTAAGGCAACCACCACGATGGGGACAGCCTCCATCGTGGTGTTTTTGGCAGACGAGGCGCCTGTCGGCTTTTATTGGGACGGACTCCTTTTCATGCTGCCGTGAAAGAAAAAAGACCTCCTTTGATAGAATATACGTATATAGACGTCTACTTGAACAAGGAGGCAATATGTTCGAGGCGGTTATCTTCGATATGGACGGGCTCATGTTCGATACTGAGCCGATTTGTGCTTCCTGCTGGCCCAAAACCGCAATTGAGTTTGATGTTGAGTGCAAAGAGGGCCTTGCGGACGCCATGCGTGGCACCAATGGATCGGAAGCGGTGTCCATTATTCGCGAGTGGTATGGCGATGAGGTCGATTCTCAAGCGTTTGTTGACCGTTTTTACGAAATAGCGCATGAAGCGCTGGCTCAGGGCGCAGAGAAGAAACTCGGATTAGATCGGCTTCTCGACTATCTTCAGGCTGAGGGAATTCCGATGGCAGTTGCTTCATCATCGAGCAGAAAAATGATCGAGGCAAATTTGATAAGGGGAGGAATACTCCCTTATTTCGATTCGATCGTCTCTGGTGTTGAGGTCGAACACGCCAAGCCTTACCCAGACGTCTTTTTGAAAGCGGCGGATGAGCTAGGAGCTTCACCGCAGAAATCCCTCGTTTTAGAGGATTCCTATAACGGGGTGCGCGCGGGATTTGCAGGAGGATTTTGCACTGTCATGGTCCCCGATCTCTCTGAGCCAACAGATGAGATGGAAAGATTGGCCACGGCAATAGTT
>CABUDB010000111.1 GCA_902490245.1 uncultured Collinsella sp. | reverse complement strand
TGCAGATGTTCGCCCGACCGCGCTTTGGAGTATGGTGATTATCCAGCTACGGCGGGAAAATCGGACTCATTCCTTACGTACGCCACGGTGCGCAACAGCCAGGGTATACCAGAGACGGTCGCTGCACGCCTATTCTCTCTTTAAGCTTAGAGGGGTTAAAAAGGCGCCAACAGGGGAATAAACGCGTTGTAATTGTGAGTACCGCCCGCCGAGCTGCCGCATCATAGTGGCATCCGGCGGGCTCAGGTGCGTTAAAATGGGCTTGTTCTTAGCTAATTGAGACAGGGGGGCCGTGTTATGGCTTCAGATGCAAAAAAGATTCTGCTGGTCGAGGATGAGAAGGCAATCCGTGACGCCGTCGCTGCCTATCTCGAGCGCGAAGGCTACTGGGTTGTGGGCGTCGGCGACGGCCAGTCCGCGATCGAGGAGTTCGAGAAGCATCAGTTCGACTTGGTCGTGCTCGATCTTATGCTCCCCAAGATCCCCGGCGAGCGCGTTTGCCGCACCATTCGCGATACCTCGGATGTTCCCATCATCATGCTGACTGCCAAGGGCGAGATCGAGGACCGTATTATCGGTCTTGAGCTCGGCGCCGACGACTACCTGATTAAGCCGTTCTCGCCGCGCGAGCTTGTCGCCCGCGTACGCGCCCTGTTCCGTCGTGCCCATCAGGCCGACGAGCCCGCCGTCGAGGTACTCGACTTCGGCGATCTGGTCATCGATATCTCGGGCCACAAGATCTTGGTCGAAGGCAAGGAAGTCGATCTGACGGCTTCCGAGTTCAAGCTGCTCACCACGCTTGCTCGTCATCCCGGCCGTGTCTACAACCGTATGGAGCTGGTCGAGAAGGTGCTTGGGTACGACTTTGAGGGCTATGAGCGCACCATCGATAGCCACGTGAAGAACCTTCGCGCCAAGCTGGGCGATGATCCCAAGAAGCCCAAGTGGCTCTACACCGTCCACGGTGTCGGCTATCGCTTCGAGGCTCCGGCCAAGACCGATAAGTCGGACGAGAAATAGGGAAATCACATATGACACCTGCGCGCTTTGAAATCGGACAAAAGCACAAGCAGGAGAGCGAGGCGGGTTCCAAGGCTAGTTGGAACACGCCTCGTTCCGATTCACGGCCAACGATGAGCTATCCCTCGCGCATGGCACTTGCTTTTGCTCTGACATCGCTCATGACGGTATTGGTGCTGGTGGGCGTGGTCTCTGTTGTGTGGGGCACCGTCTTTTCGGATTATACGCGCTCCAATATCGTCGAAATCGCAAATTCCGCTGCCGAAAAGCTTGCGACGTCGTATGAGGAAAACGGCAATTGGACTGCGGGCGAGCTACGTACGGTCGCGACATCGAGTTTGGTGTCCGACGATTTGGGTATGCAGGTCGTCAACAAGAAAGGCGTTGTCGTTTATGACGACTCATGGCCTTCGGCAAGCGCGACCGCCGATGTGCGCGAGAGCGAATCAGCGTCGAGCAGCTCGAGCGGTAAAAAAGCATCGCATAGCCCGGTCTCGTCTGCTCCAACCGACTCCGATAGCGTTGCCAACGTCGAAATCATAACGTCTTCGGGCGAGCATGTCGGACAGGTAAAGCTATGGGCCATCGGCTCCGATGCCTTGCTCACCAAGGCGGATTCTGCATTTAGGGAGAAGACCTTTAACGCCATGGCCCTCGCCGCGGTTGTTGCAATCTGCATTTCGGTCGTTATCGGATCGCTCGTGTCGCGCATGCTCACCAAGCCGATTCATCGTATTACGAGCACGGCCAAGCAAATTCGCGATGGCGATCTGTCCGCTCGTACTGGTTTGCGCGGTGACGACGAGATTGATCAGCTGGGTGAGACCTTCGATGAGATGGCCACTTCGCTCGAGAAGGATATGAAACACGAGAAGCGCCTGACCTCAGACGTTGCACACGAGCTTCGCACGCCGCTTATGGCCATGCTCGCAACGGTCGAGGCCATGCAGGATGGCGTGTATCCCACCGACGATGAGCATTTGGAGACCGTTGCTTCCGAGACGCGTCGCCTGGCTCGTCTGGTGCAGCAGATGCTCGACCTGTCGCGCATGGAAAACAGCACGGCTCCGCTCAACCTTGAGCCGGTGGACATGGTTCCTTTCGTGCGATCCATCGTCAATGCCCAGGAGCGCCTGTTTGTCGACCGCGATCTGCGCTTGCGCTTTGCTGACGAGACCCAAGGTCACGACGATGTCGTCGAAGCCGATCCCGACATGATCACACAATGCGTCATCAATCTCATGAGCAACGCCATGCGCTACACCCCCGAGGGCGGTTGGGTCGTGGTGTCGGTGCTCAGTGACCGCAAACACGTCAGCATCGCCGTTTCTGATACCGGCATCGGTATTGCCAAGGATGACTTGTCGCGCATCTTCGGCCGTTTTTGGCGCGCCGATGCCAGCCGTGCCCGTGAGGCGGGCGGTTTGGGCGTGGGCCTCGCCGTGACCAAGCAGATCGTCGAGCGTCATCACGGCTACATATCCGTGGAGTCGGAGCTTGTAAAGAGTACGACTTTTACGATTCATCTGCCTCGCGAGCACACGGCGGACGCGGCATCTACTACAATGGAGCACTAGCTTTTCGCTATTCGGTGAAGGAGGGGTTTCGTCCCTGCCGCTCCGAGTTTGCGAAAACATGCGGGAAAGAACCCGCATTACTGTCGTATTTTGGTAAGGAGTGACTCACGTGACAACGATGGAGCGTCGTCCGGATTCCCGTGGCAAAGTTCGTGATATCTATGATGCCGGTGAAAACCTGCTGATGGTCGCCACCGACCGCATTTCTGCGTTCGACTTCATTCTTCCCGACGAGATTCCGTTTAAGGGAGAGGTGCTCAACCGCATCTCGGCATTCTGGTTCGATAAGTTTGCCGACATCGTTCCCAACCACCTCGTTTCCATCGACCCGGCGGATTTCCCCGAGGAGTTTGCTGAGTATCGTGACTACCTCGTTGGCCGCGCCATGCTGGTCAAGAAGGCCCAGACGATTCCTATCGAGTGCATCGTCCGCGGCTATCTGACCGGTTCGGGCAAGAAGACCTACGACGAGAACGGCACCGTCTGCGGCATCCAACTGCCTGAGGGCCTGACCGAGGCTTCCAAGCTTCCCGAACCGCTGTTCACGCCGTCCACGAAGGCCGAGATCGGTGACCACGACGAGAACATCTCGTTCGAGCGTTGCTGCGAGATCGTGGGCGAGGACATTGCCACGCAGATTCGCGACCTGTCTCTCAAGATCTACAAGGCCGCTGCCGAGTACGCCGCGACCCGTGGCATCATCATCGCCGACACCAAGTTCGAGTTCGGTGTCATCGATGGCAAGGTCACGCTGATCGACGAGTGCCTCACGCCCGACTCCAGCCGTTTCTGGCCTGCTGCCAGCTACGAGGAGGGCAAGATCCAGCCCAGCTACGACAAACAATTCGTCCGCAATTGGCTCAAGGCCAACTGGGATATGACGGGGGAGACCCCGCACCTGCCCGCCGAGGTCATCGATGGCACGTCCGAGCGCTATCGCGAGGCCTTCCAAATCATCACGGGCTCCCAGTTCACAAGCATGAAGGAGAACGCATAAGTGAGTACCCGTAGCGCCACGAACAAGCGCACGCAATCCCACGAGGTTACCGGGGTTGCGCGCAAGTCCGCCGCATCCGCCAAGCCCGCCCGTCAGGCAGCGAGCTCTGTCCGCGTCGTGCCGGCTTCGTCCAAGGCACGCCGCAAGGAGCTCGAGAAGGGCGAGAACCTCGAGGGCCTCTCTAAAGAGGAGAAGCGCGCCCGCAAGGCTAAGCAGCGCGCCAAGGAGGATCGCATCTACACGGTGTCGAATATCCTTCTCAAGCAGGATGAGGACTACACCAAGCGCCGCCGCATCTGGTGGGCCGTGCTCACTATCGGCATGGTGCTCGTCGTGGCCATTTGGGCTTCGCTGTACTTCGCTCCCGCTGGCATGGTGTCCAGCCCCGTCCAGATGGTCGGCATCGTTTTGTCCTACGTCGTCATTTTGGGTGACTTTATCTACGACTTCGTTCGTATTCGTCCCCTGCGCAACATGTACCGCACGCAGGCCGAGGGCATGTCCGAGAACAAGCTCAACGCCCTTATCGAGCGCTCGGCTGCCGAGGAGGACAAGAAGGACTCCAAGAAGAAGTAGCGTTTGCATGCATGCTTATCGCTAAGATATAAGGCGCGTCGTTTTTGCGGCGCGCCTTTTTACTGTTCTATAGATAGATGGAGTGGCACATGATTCGAGCTGCCCTGACGGTCGAAGAGGCTCTGGAGGGCATGAAGGCCCTAGAGCCCAAGATTAAAAACTATGCACGCCTGGTTGTCCGCAAGGGCGTAAACGTCAAGCCCGGCCAGGAGGTTGTCGTTCAGTCTCCGGTCGAGTGCGCGCCGTTTGCGCGCGTGGTGGTCGCGGAGGCCTATGCCTCCGGTGCCGGTCACGTGACGGTTATTTGGGCCGATGACGCCGTGACGAGGCTCACGTACGAGCATGTCGAGAAAAGCTATTTTGAGCAGACGCCCGAGTGGAAGCGCCTGCAGCTTGATTCCCTGGCCCAGGATGGTGCCTGCTTTATCTTTATCGAGGGTGCGGACCCTGCCGCCCTTAAGGGCATCGATCCCGCTAAGCCTGCTGCAGCTTCTAAGGCAAGGAACACGCAGTGCAAGGTCTTCCGCCGCGGACTGGACTACAACATCAACCCGTGGTGCATCGCCGGCGCGCCGGTCGTTGCCTGGGCGCGCGAGGTGTTCCCGGGAGACGCCGATGAGGTTGCAATCTATAAGCTGTGGAATGCGATTCTGCACACCGCTCGCGCCGATGGCCAGGACCCGGAGAGCGACTGGGAACTCCATGACGCCGCATTCGAAAAGAACCTGCGTTTCCTGAACGACAATCGTTTCGACTACCTGCATTACACCTCGGCAAATGGAACCGATCTGACGATTGGCATGACGAAAGGTCACGAGTGGGCCGGCGGCAAGGGCAAGACGCCCGATGGGCACCCCTTCTTCCCCAACATTCCCACCGAGGAAGTCTTCACCTCGCCCGACCGTATGCGTGCCGACGGTATCGTGTATTCGGCTATGCCGCTCATTCACCATGGTAACAAGGTTGACGATTTTTGGATTAAGTTCGAGGCGGGCCGCGTAGTGGACTACGATGCCCGCATGGGTAAGGCGACGCTTGCGAGCATTATTGACACCGATGAAGGTGCCGCTCATCTGGGTGAGGTCGCGCTTATCTCCAAGAACACGCCGATCCGTGAAAGTGGCGTTCTATTCTATGACACGCTCTATGATGAGAACGCCAGCTGCCATCTCGCGCTGGGTGTCGGTTTCCCCGAATGCATCGAAGGTGGGTATGACATGTCCAAGGAGGAGCTCCTGGAGCATGGCGTTAACGTCTCGAGCACGCACGTCGATTTTATGATCGGCACGGACGACATCGATATTACGGGCATTACGCCTGATGGACGTGAAGTTGTGATTTTCCAGAACGGCCAATGGAGTTGGGAATAGTCCCAGACCGTGGTACAATGCCACCCGCGGGCCGTTAGCTCAGCTGGCAGAGCAGGGGACTTTTAATCCCAAGGTCCAGGGTTCGAACCCCTGACGGCCCACCCAAAGATTGTTGAGACGGTCAACTTCGGTTGGCCGTCTTTTTTGTCGCCTTTTCATGGGTTCGAACCCGTCGGGGCGCGGAACTGAGTAAACGCGTGAGCGTTTGCCAGCGCAGCGCGCAAGGCGCGAAAGCGCTGCAGCGGCCGCCTACGAAGCAGTATGAAACCCTGACGGCCCACCCAAAGATTGTTGAGACGGTCAACTTCGGTTG
>CABUDB010000110.1 GCA_902490245.1 uncultured Collinsella sp. | reverse complement strand
TGGCGGTGTCGTCCACGTTGTGGAACATGCCGCGCATGAGCTGCTCAAGCTTGCCGTCGACCTCCTCGAAGGTCCAAGACAGGTGCTCGGCGTTCTGGCTCATCTCCAGGCCGGACACGAGCACGCCGCCGGCGTTGGCAGCCTTGCCGGGCATAAAGGCGACGCCGTTCTCCTGGAAGTAGGTCGTGGCCTCGATGGTCGTGGGCATGTTCGCGCCCTCGCCGACCACCTTGCAGCCGTTGGCGACGAGCGCCTGGGCGTCCTCGAGCAGCAGCGTGTTCTCGCGAGCGCAGGGCAGCGCGATGTCGCAGGGCAGCTGCCACACGCCACGGCCGTCGCCCTCGTGCCACACGGCGTTGGGCTTCTCGTCAACGTACATGGCGAGCGTAACGCCCTTGTCGTGGCCGGAGCGCTTCTTGTTGTAGATGTGCTCGAGCACGGTGTAGTCGATGCCGTCGGGATCCTCGACCCAGCCATGGGTGTCGGAGCAGGCGAGCACCTTGCCGCCGAGCTGGGAGACCTTCTGGACCGCGTAGATGCCAACGTTACCGGAGCCGTGAACGACGACGTTCTTGCCCTCGAAGGAGTCACCGCGGCTCTTGAGGTACTCGTCCACAAAGTAGACCAGACCGTAACCGGTGGCCTCGGTACGGGCGAGCGAGCCGCCAAAGGAAAGGCCCTTGCCGGTAAGGACGCCGGTCCACTCGTTGGTCAGGCGCTTGTACTGACCGAACAGGTAGGCAACCTCGCGGCCGCCAACGCCCAGGTCGCCGGCGGGAACGTCGGTGTTGGGGCCAATGTGGCGATAGAGCTCGGTCATGAAGGACTGACAGAAGTGCATGATCTCGTTGTTGGACTTGCCCTTGGGGTCAAAGTCGGAGCCGCCCTTGCCGCCGCCCATGGGAAGGGTGGTCAGGCTGTTCTTGAGGATCTGCTCCAGGCCCAGGAACTTGAGCATGCCCAGGGTAACCGTCGGGTTAAAGCGCAGGCCGCCCTTGTAGGGTCCAATGGCAGAGTTGAACTCGACGCGGTAACCGCGGTTGACCTGAACCTTTCCCTGGTCGTCGACCCAGGGAACACGGAACATGACGATGCGCTCGGGCTCGACGAGGCGCTCAAGCAGGGCGGCCTCCTCGTACTCGGGATGGGCGTCGAGCGCCGGCTGAATGGTGCCGAGGATCTCGGTGGCGGTCTGGAGGAAGTCAGGCTGCTCGGGATAGCGGGCCTTGAGCTCGTCGAGAACTTTCTGCGTGTAGCTCATGCTTCCTCCAATGATGGGAAACGAAAATGTTGGTCGCGACACCCTATGCACCGCGAACTTTATCGAGTATGGATAATAACGCACTGTTGCAGCAAAGTTTCGCATAAGCCGACGAGCAGATGTTTCGTTTTGATTACGATGCAGGTAGAAGCGTTTTTGAGCACCCGACGCACAAATCGCGTGTTTCGAAGCTGTTTCGTCCACATGTTCCGAACCACCACATTGGGGACAGGCACCTTTGTGGTGGTGTTGGTGATTAGAGGACGAGCTGGTGGTAGTCGGCGGGGGTTACGCGGCCTTCGGTAGCAGCGCGGAAGGCGGCGAGTGCATCGCCCGAGAACGGCATGGCCCAGCACAGCCCGCAGCCGGCGGTGATGGAGCCGGGCAGCGGCATGATGCGCCCGGGCACACCGGCATCCAGGCACAACTGCTCGCATTCCATCACATCGAAGGTGCTGTCGAACGACACGATGATCTTGCGTTCGTGGTCGAGAGCATCACCGGACGGGCCTTCGCGGTGTGCATCACGATACGCCGCGGCGGCCGCTTCCTCTTCCGCAGTATGTCCGCAGCCACCGCAACCGCAGGTACAGGGTTCGGACCCGTCGCAAGTGCAAGGCTCCCCGGTATCGGGGCAAATATCGTGAGACATGGCAACTCCAATCGTCTAGGCGAGTAACTCGGCCGCCGCAAACTCCTCGGGCGTATTGACGTTTTCGAAGCAGAGCGTCGAGCCGGCGACCGCGACAATCTGAGGCTCGTCCAAATACCCGGCATTCACCCGGTCGATCAGGCAGCGGATTCGCTGACGGTCACCGGCGAGCAGCTCTTGGGAAACCGGCGCACACGCGTCACGGCGCCAGACGGCGCAAAGCGGCTCAATCCCCCGCTCCTCGCGCGGCACACACACGTCGAGCGCCTCGGCCTCGACACAGCCAGCAAGGGCACCGATTAGCTCCGAAGAGACAAACGGCATATCACAGGCGACGATAGCAACGAGAGGCAGCTGGGCCGCAGTCAGCGAACTCGCGATGCCGCGCATGGCGCCCGCCGGCCCCTCAAGGTCCGACACTATTCGCGGCACCAGACCGCCAAACGCGCGCTCCTCAAGGTAGGCAAGCTCGCTGGGACGCGAAGTCGTCACGACCAACTCGCCGGCAACTGGCGCCAGCCGACCCAGCACGCGTTCGATGAGCGGCTCGCCGCAAAACGCCATGTGCGCCTTATCACAGCCCATGCGCGAGGACAGCCCACCCGCTTGGACGACACAAGAAAGATCGGCACGTCTTACGGTAGTCATACGGCAAAACACCTCCATCGGCATGCTCGAAACCCGGTGCACGAAGCTAAATACAGCCACCGAAATAGCAGCGCTACGAAAAGCTCGTGCAAAAACAAAACAGCGCCTTTGCGGCACGCAGCAAGACCGCGAGCACAAAAGCGCTGGTAGCGTATGGCGGGAACGTATGTGAATCGAACACATCCAAGACGTTTTGCACGCCTCGCAACGGTTTTGAGGACCGCGGAGCCCACCGGAGCCCATCCGTTCCCAAGTGCGGAGGTATTTTACCAAACCGAGCAGCCAATCTAGCGCAGGGAGCGCAGGCCACCGGCCTCCTTGTCGAGCACTGTAAAGCGCACGGCATCCAGGTGCTCCAAGATGCTGATGGCGCGTTTGCGCGACACGCCCAGGGCCTCGCGCAGCACGCTCGTGGTGGCAGCGCCGCCGGCTGCCTCAATGGCGGCGGCGACAAGCTCACGCGCATGGGCCTCGGCGGCAGCGGACAGGGCAACGTCGCGCTCGACCTTCACGATGGAACGGTTGAGCGAAAGCTCGCGCAGGGCACGCGTCATGGTGTCGCGTCCGAGCTGCAGCTGTTCGCCAACCTCGGGAAGCGCCGGTGCATTCAGGCCGGCCTCGTCAAGCAGCGCGACGATCCGCTCGCAAGCCTCTCGCACCACGCGTGCCGCCGCGGCGGCCGAATGTGGATCGAATACCTCGGCGCCCTCGGCGGCGCACACGCCACGCAAGCAGCCCTCGGCAATCAGAGCCGCGGCAACGCCTTCATCAGCGGCAGGCCACGCAGCATGGGCAACGGCGCCAGGCGTAAAGCCCGTTTCCTTGGGGGCCGCCGCGTGCATGGCTGACAGGGTCGCCGCCAGTGCATCCATCGCGGCGTCCAGCACCACGGCGTCCGCATAGAGGTCCGTATCGCCGACGGCAAGCTTGCGAACGGAGCCCTGCGCCACCAACTCGCGCAACGCCGCCTCAGCCTCACCGGCAACAAGATCGAGCGCCGCGGCAACATCGGCAGCCGTAACCGGCAGCGTCTGCAGCGCCAGCCAAGCGCCCACACCGCCCGCGATATCACCGGACTCAAGCGCCGCAAACAGTGCGTGCTCGCCGGCAGAAAGCTCGCGCGAGCGACGGCAGCGCGATAGCAGCACGCGCCCGCCGCCGATGAGCATAACGGGCGAATACGACAGCACCACGGCATGGTCTCCGGCGCGCAGCGGCAGCGGCTCCTCCAGGCGCACCTGCACGGTACGGGTCTCGCCCACCGCCATGGGGGCCTCGCCATCCAAAAGCATGATGCGGCCGACGACCTCGGCCGTGCCGGCCATCACATGCACACGCGCGCCCGACTCGAGCACGCGCGGCTTGGCGCCCTCGCGGCCCAGGTAGGTGAACGTCATCATAAAGCGCAACGTCTGACCAAAACGGTCCGCCACGCCCAGTATCTCGCCACGGTCAAGCGCCGCGACACCGTCACCCACCAAATTGAGCGCCACGCGCTGACCGGGCAGTGCCTGCTGCGTGTCGCCATGCACTTGGATCCCGCGCACGCGGCAGACCGTACGCGACGGCAGCGCGACGAGCTCATCGCCCACCGCGACGGGCGCATCGTGCAACGTTCCCGTCACGACGGTGCCGACACCCTTGATCGTAAAGCAGCGGTCAATCGGCAGGCGAGGCGCGGCATCGCTCCGCTCGGCACGGTCGCGGCAGGCATCCCAGCAAGCGGCAACCTGCTCGTCGAGCGCAGCCAGCAGGTCATCGATCCCCGCGCCGGCCTTGGACGACACGGGCACGATCGGCGCGTCCGCAAACACGGTACCCGACAAAAAGTCATCGACATCGAGCTCGGCAAGCTCGGTCATCTCGGCATCGGCCAGGTCGCACATCGTCAGCGCGACCACCATATGCGTAACGCCCAGCAGCTCCAGTACATGCACGTGCTCGCGGGTCTGCGGCATCACGCCCTCGACGGCAGAGACCACCAACACGGCAACATCAATGCCCGTGGCACCCTGCACCATGGCGCGCAAGTAATGCGCGTGGCCTGGCACGTCGACCAGGCCCACGATCTTGCCGCTCGGCAGTGCCAGTTCGCCAAAGCCCAGCTCCACCGTCATGCCCCGGCGACGCTCGACCTCCAGGCGATCGGGATTCTTGCCGGTCAGCGCCTCGATCAGCGCCGACTTACCGTGGTCGACGTGGCCCGCCGTGCCAACGATAACGGGACACTCCGCCAGTGCTTGAACCTCACTCATCGAGCAATCGCCTTCTTAACGCACGCGACGAGCGTCGACGCCGCCGTCTCGATATCGCGGTCGCCCACAAGCGTACGGACGTCAAACAAAATGCGATCGTGCGAGGTTCGCGTGACGACCGGCGTGTCGAAGTCCTGGACAAGCGAGCGCTTGAGCGCGTCAACCGTCAGGCGCTCGTCAACTAGACGCACGGCAACGCACGTCGTGGGCAGCTCGACGGTAGGCAGCGAGCCGCCACCGGGGGTCGACGATTCCTCGACGATCTCCACCTGAACGGCGCACGGGCAGCCGGCCTTATCGAGACCCGCCACCATCAGCTCGCGCAGCTTACGCGCACGACGCTCCAGATGAGCCTGCGGCAGCGTAAGCATGCTGAGTACCGGAATTTCGCGATGGGCAACATCGGCACCGTCCATGTAGATACGCAGCGTGGCCTCGAGCGCCGTCAGCGCGAGCTTGCCCGGGCGCAGGGCACGCATAAGCGGATGTGACCCACAGGCCTGGACCAGATTGCGACGGCCCATGATAATGCCCGCCTGTGCGGCACCGAGCAGTTTATCGCCCGAGCACGACACCAGATCGAGCCCTGCCGAAACCGAAGCCGGCGTGGTTTCTTCGCCGCCGCGCACCAAGATGTCGTCGGGCAACAGCGCGCCCGACCCCTGGTCCTCGTAGAACAGCAGGCCATGCTTGTGGGCCAAAGCGGCAAGCTCCCGAGAGCCCACCTCCTCGTGAAAACCCTCGATGCGATAGTTAGAAGGATGGACCTTAAGGATCATCGCCGTATCGGGCGTGATGGCGCGCTCGTAGTCGCCCAAGTGAGTGCGGTTGGTGGCGCCGACCTCGACGAGTTTGGCGCCCAAAGCCGCCATGACATCGGGGATACGGAAGCTGCCGCCGATCTCGACAAGCTCGCCGCGGCTGAGGATAACCTCTTTGCCTGCGGCATGGGTCGCCAGCACCAGCAGCACGGCGGCCGCGTTATTGTTGACCACGAGCGCGTCCTCGGCACCGGTAAGTGAGCGGATGAGCTGCGCGGCGTGCTCCTTGCGCGATCCGCGCGAACAGGTGTCTACACTGTACTCGAGCGTACTGTACCCGCGCGCGACCTCGGCCACGGCCTTTGCCGCCGACTCCGCGAGCGGGGCGCGACCCAAGTT
>CABUDB010000109.1 GCA_902490245.1 uncultured Collinsella sp. | reverse complement strand
AATTGGAGGCTGCATGAGAAGCTGCTCTAAGTTCTTTCCGAATACCTTTATGGCATTGAACTGGACCGTACTATGAGATGGATACACAACAGCCGCCTGCCGCAGTTTCGCACTCCGTTTGGCGCTGTGACCACTGGCACTTCCGTTTCGCTCTCGGTGATCTTGGAGGATGCCGACCCCAACCAGGCAACGCTCACCCTGCGCACTTGGGTCGATGAGATCGGCGAGTCTCGGTATCCCATGACGCATGAAGGCGACGGCATATTTTCCGTAGAGCTTGAGTGTACCGAGCCCTGTCTTATCTGGTACAGCTTTATCTGCAATATCGAGGGCCAGCCCGAGGTCCGCTTGGGCGCACCGCGGGGTCGCACAGGCGGCGAGGGCGTAACCTACGACTACGCCGAAGTGCCGTCGTTCCAGGTCACCGTCTACAAGCACCGCGAAGTTCGACCCGAGTGGTACGAGCGCGGCATGGTGTACCAGATCTTCCCCGACCGCTATGCCCGCGACGAAAACTGGCGCGAGCGCACGCTGGCCGAAGTCGAAAAACCGCGCAACGGAATCCAGCGCCGCATGATCGAGGACTGGAACGAGCCGCCCGTATACGAGCGCGCCGAGGACGGCTCCATCAAGACCTGGGACTTCTACGGCGGCTCGCTCAAGGGCATCCAAAATGACCTGCCCCGCATCGCGGAGCTGGGCTTTACGGCCATCTACCTCAACCCCATCTTTGAGGCCGCGAGCAACCACCGCTACGACACGGCCGATTACACCAAGATCGACCCAATCCTGGGCACCGAGCAGGACTTTACCGAGCTGTGCCAGGCAGCCGAGAAGCTGGGCATTTCCATCATCCTAGACGGCGTCTTTAACCATACGGGTGACGACTCCATCTATTTCAACCGCTATGGCAACTACCCCGGCGTGGGCGCGTGGCAGAGCGAGAATTCGCCGTGGCGCGATGCGTTTTATTTCCACGAGGACGGCTCGTACGACTGCTGGTGGGGCGTGGGTAACATGCCCGCCATCAATGAGAGCTCCGAGCTGGTACGCGAGCGGCTCCTGGGCAAGGACGGCGTGATCCGTAAATGGCTACGTGCCGGCGCTCATGGCTGGCGCCTGGACGTCGCTGACGAGCTTTCCGACGACTTCCTGGCCGAGATCAAGAAGGCCGTACTTGACGAAAAGCCTGACGCACTGTTGCTCGGCGAAGTCTGGGAAGACGCCTCCAACAAGATTAGCTACGGCCATCTGCGTCGCTATCTACAGGGCTCCGAGTTGGACTCTGCTATGGATTACCCCTTCCGCGACATGGTCATCGGCTTTTTGATGGGCTACAAGAACGCCTACCAGGCAGCCGAGGATATCGAAACCCTGCGCGAGAACTATCCCCGTGAGGCCCTGTCCTGCGCACTTAATCTGCTTTCGAGCCACGACCGTCCGCGCATTATCTCGGTGCTCGGCGGCGGCCCCGACGAGTCGCAGCTGCCCGAGTGCGAGCGCAGCAAATGGCGCCTGGACGAGAACTCGATGGGCCTAGCCAAGAGCCGTTTTTGGCTCGCCACGCTCATGCAGATGACCTTCCCCGGCGTGCCTTCGATCTACTACGGCGACGAATACGGCCTGGAGGGTCTAACCGATCCGGGCAACCGCCGCACCCTGCCGACCAAGGACCAACTGCACGACTTCGACACGCTGGCTATTGTCAAAAACGCCTCCGCCGTACGCCGCGCACTGCCGTTTATGATCGACGGCGAGATCAAGGCCTTCGCGCTCAACGACGAGGTGCTGGCATACAACCGCACGGGCAAGGATGGCGAGTCCGCGACGGTTATCATCAACCGCAGCCTGCGCAATTCGCATCGCGTGACCATTCCAGCGCTCGGCGAATGCGCGAGCGATGTGATTAGCGGTCACGAGTGCGAGATCCACAACGGTACGGTCACGCTCGATCTGTATCCGCTGGGCTCGTCGATTATCTATCACCATGCAGAGCAGCGCCTGCAGGAGCCGCTCGATCACGGCGCGGGTGTTGTGTGCCATATCACCTCGGTGCCCACCGACGACGGCAAGCCCGGTACAATCGGCGCGCCCACGCGTCGCTTTATCGACCATCTGGCCGCCATGGGCATGCGCTACTGGCAGGTTCTCCCCGTCAACCCCACGGACTTCTTCCGCTCTCCTTACGCCGGTCCTTCGGCCTTTGCAGGCAATATCGACCTACTGCCCGAGAGCCACGAGGAGCTTGCCGCCGACTTTGAGACTTGGAAGGCCCGCGGCGGCGAGGATGCCGATCCGCTGTACACCGCGTTTAAACATCGAAATGCCGATTGGCTCGAGAAATACTGCGTCTACATGGCCGTTAAGAAGTACTTTGAGGGCGAGTCGCGCCACGATTGGCCGGCAGATGTCGCGCGCTACAACGAGCATCTGATCGACGACAAGCGCTTCCACGACGAGGCCGAGCTTCAGGCGTACATGCAGTACCGCTTTGACCTGGCTTGGTGCGAGCTCATGAACTATGCACACAAGAAGGGCATCGAGGTCATCGGCGATATTCCTATGTACGTGTCCGACGATTCGGCAGATGCGTGGAGCGAACCCGAGAACTTCTGGCTGTCCGACACCGGCAAGGCGATTGAGATTTCGGGCGCGCCGCCCGACAACTTTGCACCCGAGGGTCAGGTGTGGGGCAACCCGACGTTCCGCTGGGACCACATGAAGCAGAACGGCTATAGCTGGTGGATGGATCGCCTGCGTCGCGCGTTCTCGCTCTACGACCGCGTGCGTCTGGATCACTTCCTGGGATTCCACAGCTACTTTAGCATTCCCGCCGGCAAGGCCTGCGCCGACGGCCGCTGGCTTGCGGGTCCGGGCAAGGACCTGTTCCAGACCGCCTATGACGAGCTGGGGCCGCTCAACTTTATCGCCGAGGACCTGGGCTACCTGACGCCCGGCGTTCGCGCCATGGCTTCGACTTGCGGCTTCCCCGGTATGGACGTACTGGAGTTTAGCGATTACGACGTTCGTTGCGGCGTGCACCCTACGCCCGGCAAGATCCTGTACACATCGACGCATGACACGTCGACGCTCGCGGGTTGGTGCACGCGCTCCTTTGCGGGCGGCGACGAGCCGAGCGGTGTTGAGGTGGCAGCCAAGCTGATGAGCGACGCGCTGACAAGCGACGCCCCCCTGGTGATGATGCCGCTGCAGGACGTGCTGGGGCTTGGCGACGACACGCGCATGAACGTACCGGGCGTGGCCACGGGCAACTGGACCTGGCAGGCTGACGAGGCCGACGTTGCGGCCGCTGAGGGCAAAACCGCACAGCTCCTGCGCAACACGCATAGATTCTGGGGCGAAGCGTGATAAAACGCCCGATATAGGGTACAGTTACAGATGTTTGAATTTATGCGGGCAGAGTGATCTGCCCGCTTTGTGCTGAAAAGGAAGTATTATGGCGCGCTACGATTACAAGTGCTCGAGCTGCGGCAACGTGTTTGAGGTTGAGCATCCCATGTCCGAGAGTCCCGAGGTCGTGTGCCCCAGCTGCGGCGCTCCGGCATCCAAGACGTTCTCGGCCAGCGGCATCAAGTTCGACGGCAGCGGTTTCTACAACACCGACCAGCGCAGCGGCGGCTCCAGCACCAGCGCCACCAGCGGCTGCTGCGCCAACTGCCCGCACAGCCACTAGAAACAACGCGGCCCCGCGATCAACACCGATCGCGGGGCCGCTTCTTTAGCTAACCAGGTTTCCTTATGAGTTGCGGTGGAATAAGGACTATTTGGCGGGTAGAAGCGGCTTTTCAATCCCTATTTCACCGCAACTTAGTAGTTACTTACGGACTAGTCTGGCGCAGAAGTGGCCGTCGTAGGAATCGGCGTTTACGGGAACGCTTTGGAAGAGGCCTCGATCGTTCTGGCGTACGGAGACGAGCTTCTTGGCCTGCTCGAAGTCGGGCAGTTGCAGAATCTGTGCCTCGGAAAGCGGCGCCACGCTAAAGCCGGCACCCTCGGGAGAGCTCAGGAACGCTTCCACGACCTGCGTGTTCTCCTCGTCGAAAACCGAGCACGTCGCATAGATGAGCTCGCCGCCGGCAGCCACGCGCGCAGCAGCCTCTTTGAGCATCGTCAGCTGCAGCTTGGGCAGCTCAACCGTCACATCCTTTTCGGTCAGGCGCCACGGGATCTCGGGATGACGACGCATGGTTCCGGTGCCAGAGCACGGCGCATCGATAAAGACCGTATCGAACTTAACCGGCTCGCCAAGCATGGCATCAAACGACGTCAGTACTTCATCAAGCTCGCAAGCATCACCCGAAACCGTACGAACGCCCTGAATACCTGCCTTATGCAGGCGAGCGAGATTCTGGTCGCACTTGCGATCATGCAAATCGAGCGCCGTATGCTGACGCTCATAGCCCGCACGCTTGGCCTGGCACATCATCACATAGGTCTTGGTGCCACGGCCGGCACCAATCTCAAGGCAGCAACCAGGGCGCGTGGCAGCTGTGGCGATAAGCTGGGCGTTAAGGTCCGAGGCCACCGCGGCAGCACGCTCAAACACACCCGAAGCAACGGTAACCTGGGCATCAACCGGGGCATGGCAGCCCGGGAAGACAGGCGCGACGAGCTGCGAGATATACGGATCGGGCTTGGAAGCAAAAGCGTTCTCATGCAGGGCCAGCGGCGCGGGGGCCAGATTGCCGGCAAAGTTAAGCGCACCCTCTGGTGTGTCAAACGATGCCATAATGCGAGCGCACAGCCATCGCGGCAAGCCCATCAGGCGAGACAGGCGAACCAAGCGTCGCTCAGACTCATCGGCATCCACCGCGGCGGCAAAATCATCGACGTTGTCCGCAACCTTATGCAGAACGGCGTTCGCCAGACCGGCGGCGGACTTAGCACCGCAGCGAACCAGCTCAACTCCCTGACTTACGGCAACGCGGCCAGGCGTATGCAGGTAGAGCATCTCGAAGGCAGAAATACGAAGCGCCATGCGAACGCGCGGCGCAACCTTTTTGGGCTTATCGAGAAACTGATCGAGCAGCTCGTCCAAAATACCCTGCGTGGCGGCAACACCCAGCGCCAAGCGGGCGGCAAAAGCGGAATCGCGCTGGTCAATAGCCTTGGCCAATGCGCGAGAGGACAGCACGTCGCGTGCATACATGCCGCGGCGATCGGCCTCCATCAGCACATCGAGCGCAAGCTTGCGCGCGGGAGACAGCCTGCTCATGACAAAACACCCCAGATAAGATCGGCACCCTGCAGGCCAGCAGACCAAGCAGAAGCAGTCATAGCACGCTTGCCATCGGGCTTAACCTCGAGCAGTTCAACCGAGCCATCAGAAAGGCCCAGGTAAACACGCTTGGCCTTAACGAGAACCTGACCCTCGCCGAGCGACACATCAGCCGCCGCAGCATCGAGCACACGCACGGTCTTGCCGGCAATCACGCAACGAGCAGGCGCGGTATCGGACGAAGCGAGCACATGACGCACGCAATCGAGCGCCGCCATTTGCGGATCCAAGCGCATCTCCTGCTTAGAAATCTTGGCAGCATGGGTAACGAGCGCCTCATCCTGTTCAGTCCACACGGCAGTGCCATCGGCAAGAGAGGGAAGCGTATCGGTAAGCAGTTTGCCGCCGAGCTCAGCGAGCTCCATGGTCAGCGCCTCAGCATGCTTACCGGCAACCGAGGTCGAGGCCTGCGCACAATAGGCGCCGGTATCCACGCCATGCCCAATGCGCATAATAGAAACGCCAGCAATCTCATCACCAGCAAGAATGGCACGCTGAATAGGAGCAGCCCCACGCCAGCGAGGCAGCAAGGACGCATGAACATTCACAATACCAAGCGGCGCCATATGCAGCACCTCATCCGGCAAAATGCAACCATAAGCAGCCACACAGAAAATATCGGCTTGCGCAGCTTGGAGCGCCTCAACAACCTCGGCCGTCATACGATTAGCCTCAATAACCGGCAACCTAAGCTCAAGCGCCTTGGCCTTAATAGGAGACGGCTCCAACTTTTTACCACGCCCGCGAACAGCATCAGGACGAGTAACAACAAGCGCAATCTCATTC
>CABUDB010000108.1 GCA_902490245.1 uncultured Collinsella sp. | reverse complement strand
GGGCGCTTGCTCAAAATTTCAAACAGTCCTATGCAAGACGAAGGCCACATTAAGTGGCCTTCTTTGCATGCGGAACTCATTTTGAGTAAGCGCCCCGCCGCTCCGGGGGCCTTCCCCGCCCTGACGACTCGGCCTTTCAGGTCAGGCGGGCTGAATTGAATTGAGTGAAAGAGCATAAAGTCTACAAGACCATTGATTTAAAGAGAAATAATTATGAGCAAGTAAACCCGCCCTGCCTGGGCTCCCGGTTTCCGTGACGACTTGGCCGTTCGGGTCAGACGTGCTGAATTGAATTTGGACCCCAAGATTTCCAAAAAGTTAACCTTTGTTGACCTCAATAGTTAGATAAACTAAACTATTTTCCAAAAGTGTGCTCGAGCAAACTTGTTTACTCGGGTGCTGAAGCACCATGCCGCGTCCAATGCGGCAAAAGGGAGAAGCAACATGAAGAAGTCGACGTTCAATACCCTGCTTGTCGGTGGCGGTTTTCTGCTTGGCACGGCCGGCATCAAGCTGCTTACCAGCGCTCCGGTAAAGAATGCCTGCGTGCAGGGTATTGCGTGCGGTATGCGCATCAAGAACGGCTACCAGGACATGGTCGAGCAGGCCAAGGCCGAGGTCGACGACATGGTTGCCGAGGCTGCTTACATCACCCAGAGCGAGGCCGCTGCTGACGAGGCAGCCGAGTAACGCTCCCAGGCACAAACTATGAGATTCTCGATTATTAGCGAGATCCCCGGCAGGACCCGTCTTCAATTGGCGGGTCCTGTGCCAGAGAGCGATCTCGATGCACTTCTTAAGCTCAGCGGCGATATCGACGGCGTGCACAAGGTGCGCGTATATGGCCGTATTGGCCAGATGGCGCTCGAATACGACGAGTCGCGCCGCGATGCCGTGCTGGCCGCCGTCGGTGCGCTCGACGCTCAGGCCATTGCCGACGCAAAGACGGGTTACGTGATGCAGCTTGAGCCACGCAAGCACAAGCTCGTCATGGATCTTGCCACACTTATCGGTGCCCATTACGCACGTCGCTGGTTCTTGCCGACGCCTCTGCGTGCGGTGTTTGTCGTGGCCGGTTACATGGCATTTTTGCGCGCCGCCCTTCATGAGCTCGCACAGCCGCGCCTGACCGTTCCCGTGCTCGACGCTTCGGCCATCGGCATTTCGTTCGTCAAGCGTGATGTCGACACCGCGGGCCAGACAATGTTCCTGCTCAACGTGGGCGAGCTGCTCGAGGACTACACCCGCGCCATGAGCGAAAACGAGCTCATCAACTCGCTGCTCGATGTGCCCGACAAGGCGCAAAAGGTCGTCGGCGACACCGAGGTAAGCGTTGCCGCCACCGAGCTCGAGCCCGGCGACTTGGTCGCCGTGCGCACCGGCATGTCCATCTGCATCGACGGTGTTGTCGAGCAGGGGAGCGCTATGGTCAACCAGGCGACCCTGACCGGCGAGCCGCTGGCCGTCGAGCGCAGCGTGGGCGACGACGTGTTCGCCGGTACCGTCGTGGAAGACGGCGGCATCTTGGTGCGCGTGCGCGCCAATACGGCGCAAACCAAACTGCGCTCAATCGTCTCGCTCGTGCAGACGGCCGACTCGCTCAAGTCCGAGGGCCAGTCGCATATGGAGGACCTTGCCAACAAGATCGTCCCGTGGAACTTCCTGCTCGCGTGCCTGGTTGCGCTTACTACCCGCAGCCTCATCAAGACCTCGGCGGCACTGATGGTCGACTACTCGTGCGCACTCAAGCTCACGGGTTCCGTTGCCGTCATGACCGCTATGAGCGATGCTGCCAAGATGGGCGTCATGGTCAAGGGCGCGAAGTACTTTGAGTCGTTTGCCAAGGCCGACACCATTGTGTTTGACAAGACCGGCACGCTTACCGAGGCGCAGCCGCGTCTTGCCTGCGTGCTCACCACCGATGGCTGGAGCGAGGACGAGGTCCTGCGCCTTTCCGCTTGCTTGGAGGAGCATTTTCCGCATCCGGTGGCGCGTGCCGTGGTCAATGCGGCACGCGAGCGCGGGCTCGAGCACCGCGAGCGCCATGCTGCCGTCGAGTACATCGTGGCGCACGGCATCGCTTCGTCCATCGAAGGGCGTCGCGCGATTATCGGCTCGGCACACTTTGTGTTTGAGGACGAGAGCGCGCAGCTCGATTCCGACATTAAGGAGCGCATTGAGTCCCAGATGCAGGGCCTGTCGCCGCTGTATCTGGCGGTCGATGGGAAGGTCGTCGGCGTGCTCGGCATCGAGGATCCGCTCAAGGCCGGGGTCCGTGAGGCCATCGCCGACCTGCACGCGTTGGGCGTTAAGCATGTCGTTATGCTCACGGGCGACTCGGAGCGCACGGCCGAGCGCATTGCTCGCGAGGCAGGGGTCGACGAGTTTAAGGCCGAGCTGCTGCCCGAGGACAAGTACGCGTATGTGGAGCGCATTAAGGGCGAGGGGCGCCACGTTGCCATGGTGGGCGACGGTGTCAACGATTCGCCGGCGCTCGGTTTGGCCGACGTGGGCTTGGCGATGGGTGGCGGAAGCGACATCGCCAAGGAGGTTGCCGACATCATCCTGACCGATACGGATCTTGCCGCGATCGTGCGCCTGCGCCGCATGAGCCAGGGCCTCGTTGATCGTCTGACGAGCTCCTATTCTAAGGTGATGCTCACCAACTCAGCGCTCCTGGCGCTGGGCATTACCGGCGCGATTACCCCGCAGGCGTCGTCGCTGCTGCACAACGGCTCGACGATTGCCTACAGTCTGAGCAACGCGAAGGCTTACCTGCGTTAGCAGACGTGTTCGCCCACGTTATCTGGCCTGCGCCCAGACGGCATCGGTGTCGTCCGAGCGCAGGCCTTTTGCGTTTGACCATGTGCTAGCTTCTCTATATAGTGTTGCTAGCAGGGCTAGCAATTGAAGGGAGCGGGATCGGCGTGGGTGCTGTTAGCGGCATGGCGCAGGTGAACGTTCGCGTAGATCGCCAGGTCAAGAACCGTGCCGAGGAGGTGCTGCGGCTTTCGGGCGGGTCACTGCCCGAGCTCATCAAAAAGGTGGTGGCTAAGGTCGCGCAGGGTGGCGGGCAGTGCGAGGAAGTGCTTGCGGCCGTCGACGACCGGCAGCAGTCCGTCGCGCCCGATACACCGTTTGCCGCGTCGTGGGCGGCGGCGGATCAGCTTTACGCGGACCTGGGCATCGCGACGTCGCCCGTATCCGACGATCGCGATTGGGACGCAATCTATTCCGAAGCTATGGACGAGCGCTATCGCCAAAAGGGGATGATCCTGTGAGCGGGGCTCCCCTCAAAATAATGGTGGATGCCAACGTATGGGTTGATTCGTTTTGCGTCGACCATGCCGAGTCGCTTGCCGCACGTGCGTTTATTGGGCAGGCGACGGAGGCGGGGGCATTGCTGTTCTTTCCGGTGCATATCGCTAAGGACGTGCTGTACGTTGTCCAACACGAGCTGAAGCGTAGCGTTCTTGCCAGCGGGGGAGCGATCGACGAGGCGTTTGCCCGTGCAATTGGCGATGCGGCGCTGGCGTTTGTTCGGAACATGACCGAAAACGCCACGGCCGTGGGCGCAGATGCGTCGGACCTTTGGCTGGCCGACAAATACTTAGCGCTCCATCGCGATTACGAAGACAACTTGGTGCTCGCCGCGTGCAAGCGCGCGCAGGTCGATTACTTGGTAACTAACGATCGCAAGCTGCTCGAACATGCCGATCTTGCAGCAAAGACCCCGCGCCAAATGATGCCGATTCTGGCTTTGGCCGAACGCGGCGGCGCGGCTATCGGTTGACGCGAACTGTTTGCGGGCCTCTTGGACGACGATGCGCCAAGGGACCCGCGTCTGCTATTTACAAAAGCTCGGCCTTAATGGCGGGACTTTCTGCGAGCTGCTCGGCTGCCTTTTCGTCGGAGCTGTCGAGTGCTGCCAGGCTGCGGTAGACCCACTCGTTGACCTGGGTGTTCTTGACGCCTGCGGTCTGCATGAGGGCACCTACCTCGCGGATTGCTGCGAGCAGATCGGCTTTGGGACCCGCGAGCTCGACCTCGATACCGCGGTAGGCGGTCACGCCACGGTTCTCGCTCACGTGGTCGATAAAGCCCTCGACGGTCTCAAGCTGCTGGGCAAGAGCTGCATCATCGGCAGCGTCCAGCGCGACGAGTGCGTTCGATACCGTGAGGGCGGGATGTCCGCAGGGGGACAAAGCCTTCGATGACATCCATGGCTTCGGTAATGGTTGAGCCCAGGCCTGCGAGGGCATTGACGAGTTGCTGCTTGGTATCCATAACGGTCCTTTCGACGGGGCAATTTTGCTTGGCGAAAATATACGTGACGCGTTCGGTGGCAAAAGTGCGAAGTGCGGCGCACATTGGGGTCTTCACAGCTCGTGCATAGAACAGCTGTCCGCTTTCAGAACGTGGTAAGATAACACTCCACAAGCGGGGCTCGCCCCGCATGTTCCTTGAAAAGTCGACGGGTGTTGGGTACTTGCGTGCCCAATGCCATCCAGACTTTCCCAACATTCGGGGGCGACTGGTTTCGACACGATAGCTCTGAGAGAGGAAGCAAGCCGAGGTCTCCTCGCCTCGTTAAACAGGGGTACCGTCAAATTGAATTGACAACAACTCTTCTTTTGAGCCTATGGCTCTCGCTGCTTAGTTTATAGCGGCGCGTCAAACCGGTGATTTCCCCGACACCGGCGCGACGTCATGTTAGGGGAATGCTCCTGCGCACGTAATCGGTATGGCGCGGGCTAAGACCGAACCGGTTGGGATGCCGCGAGCGTGTCGCTGCGCGCAAAGCGTCCGAGACTAAACCAGCGACTGAGCTTGGAGATGCCAATCAGGGGGCTTTCGTGGACCGGAGTTCGATTCTCCGCGCCTCCACCATAAGTAACAGGCAGGTAGAGAAGTGTCTCTACCTGCCTTTTTATTGTTTACAGATACCGCGGAGAATCGAACTCTGTGCAGGGCGCGAGCGTTAAGCAAACGCGGAGCGTTTGTAGCGAGCGGGCGAGGACGCCGACAGGCGGCCGAAGCCGGCGCGGGTTCGCGAAGCGAACACGCGGATTCTCCGCGCAAAGCCCCAGCCCAATATAGATGCGATGTCGATTAAGCTCCGACTGCCCATGTCCCGCTTCAACGCAAGCCCCGTACCGCGGAGAATCGAACTCTGCGCAGGGCGCGGGCGTAAAGAAAAACGCCGCAGCAACGCAGGGTGGGACGCGTTTTCCCAATGGCGGCCCAGGCGGAAAGTGCGTCCCTTCATACCGCTGGAACGGGACTCGATGACGCCTGCGCTCTCGAATTTGCGGAGGGCATTTACGATGACGGATCTTGTGATGCCGACGCGGTCTGCAATTTTGCTTGCAACCAGAATGCCCTCATCCCCGTTCAGTTCATCAAAGATATGGATGATGGCTTCCAGTTCGGAGAAGGACAACGTGTTGAATGCGGATTTAACCACCTGAACCTTGCGGTTTTCCTCCACATTTTCCTCGTTGACGGAACGCATCATTTCCAGTCCGACAACGGTTGTGCCGTACTCACTGACGATGATATCGTCGATATCGTACTGCGGGGTGCAGCGGTACATAAATACGGTACCAAGGCGTTCTCCGGCGATCTCGATCGGGCAGATAATTGCGGTGTAGCGCTCTACACCAGGCCGCTCAAAGCCGAGGGTCTGTAAATTGACGTTCTCTTTTGTGGAGAGTACGCCGAGGAGACGCTCGTTTAATGCGGCATCGACATAACCGCCCACCTTATCCTCGATCAGCTCCGTAATTTCTTCCACGCCCGGGCAAAGGCTGATGCCCAGCACTTTTCCTTTTTTACTGATCACCAGGATATTGGAACTTAACGTTTCCATCAGGACTTCACAGATATCGTTGAACACGACCTTCGTGGAGTGATTGTTATGAAGCAGTTTGTTGATTTTTCTGGTTTTATCCAGCAGTTGTACGCTCATGTTCTTCTCCTTTCTTTATTTTCTGCATTTTTTTGGCGTATCCGCCGAAAAAAATGCACACTGATGCCTTTTTCAGACAACCCTTAAAACTAAGCTCATTCTATCATGTAGTTTTCCGG
>CABUDB010000107.1 GCA_902490245.1 uncultured Collinsella sp. | reverse complement strand
ATGTCGAGCACATTGTTATGCGACCGATGGATTTTGAAGAGTTCTGTTGGGCAAACAGCATCAGCGAGAATGTGCTTGCAGACATTCGCAGCTGCCTTGTCGAGAGACGTCCCGTCGAAAACTATATTCATGAGGCGATGCTCAAAAACTTTAGAGCCTATATCGTTTGCGGCGGCATGCCAGAGGTCGTTCAGAACTATATCGATTCGGGCTATTCGCTCGTGAGAACGCGTGAGCTTCAAATTCAGCTAGTCGATCAGTACAAAAGCGATATCTCTAAATATGCATCGACTCGAGCGTTTAACGTTCGCTCCATTTTCGAGCAAATTCCCGTTCAGCTTGAGGCGGAGTCCCATCGCTTTGTTGTTTCATCCCTGGGCGAGGGGGCTCGCCTTCAAAAATACGAGCAGGATTTCCTATGGCTGGTGAACGCGGGCGTCGGTTTGATGGTCGCCCAGGTGACGGAGGCCCGGAGTCCTCTTAAGAGGACAGAGAAGGCGACCGCCTTTAAACTATACGAGTCTGATACAGGCATGCTCGCATCACGGTATCCCGGCAGCACGGCACGCGCTGTCTACCTTGATATGAAAACCCCCAACCTCGGCGGTCTCTATGAGAACGTGGTCGCGCAGGAGCTTGTCGCCCTTGGAACTGATGCATGGTACTACCAGACACGCGAGGTCGGCGAAGTTGACTTTGTGATCGAAGGCACCCGCGGGCACGTTGTCCCAATCGAGGTCAAATCGGGCAAGAAGGTTCGAGCCCATGCGGCCCTCGACCGTCTGATGAGCGTGAGCGAGTACAAAATCCCCGAGGCCGTTGTGCTAAGCCACGAGAACCTCAGCAAAGAGGGCAAGGTCCTGTACGTTCCAATCTATATGACATTCTGCCTCGATGAGTTTATGGAAAAGGACGACCCCAACAACGATTTCTCGTTTGCACCCATATCCCTCTAGGCCATCTGGGTCCGCGACCAGGTCCCCCTCTATACCCAAAGCAGCGCGTGGTTTCGCGGCAAAGCCGCGAAACAGCGACCGGGACAAGGCACCCCATCAGCCACGTCCTTCATCCAGCCCCACAATCCGAGGACGTAGTCGTAGCAGGATCTGAGGGCTGACCTTCGCGGACACTCCGCAGGACGAAAGAACCCCCGCCGCACGTTGTGCGCAGCGGGGGTTCTTTCATGTCCGAGGACGTCCGCGAAGGTCAGCCCTCAGATCCTGCGGTGGGAGACTTAGGCCTCGTTGTACACCGTCTTGAGCTTCAGCAGGTGAGCGTAGCGATCCATAGCGGCCTGCTCGTTCTCCTTGAAGAGCTCCTCGGCGCGCTCGGGGAAGGAACGCGTCAGCGAAGCGTAACGGGCCTCGTTCATCAGGAACTCCTGATAACCGCCCGCGGGCTCCTTGGAATCGAGCGAGAACTTCTTGCCGGCAGCAGCCTCGGGGTTGAAGCGGAAGAGGTTCCAGTAACCGCACTCGACAGCCTTCTTCATCTCGGCCTGGCAGTTCTGCATGCCGCCCTTCTTGATGGAGTGCATCTCGCAGGGGCTGTAGCCGATAATGAGGGACGGGCCGTCGTAGGCCTCGGCCTCGTGGATGGCCTTGAGAGTCTGAGCCGGGTTGGCGCCCATGGCGACCTGCGCCACGTAGACGTAGCCGTAGCTCATGGCAATCTCGGCCAGAGACTTCTTCTTGGTCACCTTACCGGCAGCGGCGAACTGAGCGACCTGGCCCAGGTTCGAGGCCTTGGAGGCCTGACCGCCGGTGTTGGAGTAGACCTCGGTGTCGAAGACGAAGACGTTGACGTTGTGGCCGGAAGCCAGGACGTGATCCAGGCCGCCGAAGCCGATGTCGTAGGCCCAGCCGTCGCCGCCGAAGATCCAGAAGGACTTCTTGGTGAGGTAAGCCTTGTCGGCGAGGATCGCCTTGGAAGCATCGCAGCCGCACTTCTCGAGCTCGGCAACGTAGGCAGCGGCAGCGGTCTTGGAGGCCTCGGCGTCGTTGACGGAGTCGATCCAAGCCTGGCCGGCGGCCTTGAGCTCATCGGACGGACCATCGGCAGCGATGATGTCCTGGGTAGCGGCGATCAGCTTGTGCTGAACGGCCTCGTAGCCAACGGCCATGCCCAGACCGTGCTCGGCATTGTCCTCGAACAGGGAGTTGTTCCACGCCGGGCCGTGACCGTCCTTGTCCTTGCAGTAAGGAGCGGTGGCAGCGGGGTTGCCCCAAATGGAGGAGCAGCCGGTGGCGTTGGAAATGAACATGCGGTCGCCGGCGACCTGGGTCACCAGACGTGCATAGGCGGTCTCGGCGCAGCCGGCGCAGGAGCCGGAGAACTCCAGGTAGGGCTGCTTAAACTGGCTGCCCTTGACGTTGGCCGCGATGAGCTCCTTCTTCTCGGAGACGTTCTCGACCATGTAGTCCCAAACGGGCTGCTGGTCCATCTCCTGCTCGGTGGGAACCATCTCGAGGGCGCCCTTGGGGCAAACCTTGACGCAGTTGGTGCAACCCATGCAGTCGAGCGGGGACACAGCCATGGTGAACTTCATGCCCTTGGCCTTGGGGCCCATGGCGTCGAGCGTGCGGGTAGCCTCGGGCGCGGCGGCAGCCTCGTCCTCGGTCATCGCGAACGGACGGATGGTGGCATGCGGGCACACGTAGGCGCACTGGTTGCACTGGATGCACTTGGTCTCGTCCCAGTGGGGAACGACCACGGCGACGCCGCGCTTCTCGTATGCGGAGGCGCCCAGCTCAAACTGGCCGTCGGCGCAATCGACGAAGGCGGAAACAGGCAGGCTGTCGCCGTCCATGCGATCGATGGGCTCGAGCAGGTTCTTGACCTGCTGGGCGATAGTGGACTTGGTCTCCTCGGAGAGCTCGACGGGGGCGGCATCCTCGGCAGTAGCCCAGTCGGCCGGAACCTCGAACTTACGGAAGGCGGTAGCGCCGGCATCGATGGCCTTGTGGTTGGCGTCGACGATAGCCTGGCCCTTCTTCATGTAGGACTTGGTAGCCGCGTCCTTCATGTACTGCAGGGCATCCTCGGCGGGCAGGACCTTGGCCAACGCGAAGAAGGCGGACTGGAGCACCGTGTTGGTGCGCTTGCCCATGCCGACCTTGGCCGCCAGGTCGATAGCGTCGATCAGGTAGACGTTGACGTTGTTGTTCGCGATGTAGCGCTTGGCCACGGCGGGCATGTGCTCGGCGAACTCCTCGTCGCTCCACTGGCAGTTGACCAGGAAGGTGCCGCCCGGCTTGACGTCGCGGACCATCTTGAAGCCCTTAACGATGTAGCTGGGGTTATGGCAGGCGACAAAGTCGGCCTTGGTCACGTAGTACGGCGAACGGATCGGGGAATCACCAAAGCGCAGGTGCGAGACGGTGACGCCGCCGGTCTTCTTGGAGTCGTACTGGAAGTAGGCCTGGACGTACTTGTCGGTGTGGTCGCCGATGATCTTGATCGAGTTCTTGTTGGCGCCGACGGTACCGTCGCCACCCAGACCCCAGAACTTGCACTCGATGGTGCCGGGGGCTGCGGTGTTGGGCGCATCCTCGGCCTCGGGCAGGCTCAGGTTGGTCACGTCATCGACAATGCCGATGGTGAACTCACGCTTGGGCTCGTCCTTCTTGAGCTCCTCGAAGACAGCGAACGCGGACGCGGGAGGCGTGTCCTTGCTGCCCAGACCATAACGGCCGCCGACAACCTTGATGCCCGTCTTGCCAGCCTCGTAGAGAGCGGAGACGACGTCCTGGTAGAGCGGCTCGCCGATGGAACCCGGCTCCTTGGCACGGTCCATGACGGCGATCTTCTGGACGGTCTCGGGGAGAACGTCGACGAAGTGCTTGATGGAGAACGGACGGAACAGACGAACCTTGACCAGGCCGACCTTCTCGCCGTGAGCGTTGAGGTAGTCGATGACTTCCTCGAGCACGTCGCAGAAAGAGCCCATGCACACGACGACGCGGTCGGCATCGGGAGCGCCGTAGTAGTTGAACAGGCCGTAATCGGTGCCGAGCTTCTCGTTGATCTTCTTCATGTAGCCCTCGACGACGGCGGGAAGCTCGTCGTAGACCTTGTTGCAGGCCTCACGGTTCTGGAAGAAGATATCGCCGTTCTCATGGCTGCCGCGGGTGTGCGGGTGCTCAGGGTTGAGCGCATGGTCGCGGAAAGCCTGGACGGCGTCCATGTCGCACATCTCGGCAAGATCCTTGTAGTCCCACATGGCGACCTTCTGGATCTCGTGGCTGGTGCGGAAGCCGTCGAAGAAGTTAAGGAACGGGGTCTTACCCTCGATGGCGGCAAGGTGAGCCACCGGCGAGAGGTCCATGACCTCCTGGACGTTGCCCTCGGCGAGCATGGCGAAGCCGGTCTGACGACAGGCCATGACATCGGAGTGATCGCCAAAAATGTTCAGGGCGTGGGAAGCGACGCAACGCGCGGAGACGTGGAAGACGCCCGGGAGCTGCTCGCCCGCGATCTTGTACATGTTCGGGATCATCAGGAGCAGACCCTGAGAAGCCGTGTAGGTGGTGGTCAGAGCACCGGCGCCCAGCGAACCGTGAACGGTACCGGCTGCACCTGCCTCGGACTCCATCTCGACGACCTTGACCGGGGTGCCAAAGATGTTCTTGCGACCCTGGGCCGCCCACTGGTCGACATGGTCGGCCATCGGGCTGGACGGCGTAATGGGATAGATTCCCGCTACCTCGGTGTACGCATACGAAACATATGCGGCCGCCTCGTTGCCGTCCATAGACTTAAACTTACGCGCCATATACCCCTCTCCTCTCATATAGGTATACAGGCCCCGGCGATCGCCGGGATGTTGGCGTGATGGGATTTACGCTGTTGCTTCCAATCATCTGGCAGGCAGGCTCAGCAGCAGGTACATGGCGTGGAGAGAAGACATGCCGAGGCGAGGGGCAGCTGATGCGCCCTACAGGCCCGACCGCCCGTCTTGCACATGACCGAGCGCCGCAAAGGCCGCATGCCGGATGCTCCCGGGCACGCCCCGGCGATGGGAAGCGCCCGCAACGGAAATCCGCATGCGGGTTTATTGTACCCCGCCGTCAAGTGTAATTTCGGCAAATATAGGCGGGCGGTAAAGGTTTACCTTGGGTGACCATCAAGGGCAAAATTGATCCTTCCGTCACCGAGGGACCAAATGGCAGCTGCGGTGAAATAGGAACTGTTTTTGCCGGCCGTAGCCTTAAACAGCCCCTATTTCACCGCAACTTATTTAGGAGATGAGTCAGAGGGCGCCGAGGAGGATGGCGTAGGTTGTGGATTCTCCGAGCTTGAGCTCGTCACCGGGGTTGAGCTGGGCGGAGCGGCCGGGCTCGACCTGGGTGCAGACGTTCGTCGCGTCGTTTACCACCACGGTTCCGTTGGTGGACGACAGGTCCTCAACGTACCAGACATTTTGGTCATCGCACCACACGTGGGCATGGCGAGCCGAAACGTCATCGCCCACATCGGTGATGCCGCCCTCCCCCGTTGCCAGCGCGCCGATCTCGACGCCTTCCTCACTCGGCTGAATCCAGCGCGGGACGCTCACCGCGTAGCCGTTTTGCACGCGCAGCAGTCCCAGCGGATGCGCCGGCGCGACCTCGTGCTCGCCCGACTTGGAACCAAGGCGGGCGTGAGAGCAAACGGCATAGGGAACGAATCTTGAGGATGTACTCCTCGACGTCAGGCAGGTAAGCCCCACGAAGTCACCGGGGAGGCCCAAGCGGCCCGGCACCACTTCCAGATTCTGACCAGGGCGAGTCGTTCGCCGGTGGCTGAAGGCTCGCTCCCACCCAAAAGGGGAGATTCGCGTTGTTCCCCAATCGCTCTCGCATCTTTCATTTTGCTCGAGGTGGGCTATAAAAACTTTCCTGGTGAAAGGCGGCGATTGGTTTCCTTTCTTTCTAGAGGAGCGCTCCTGTAATCTGTTTTCATCCTAAATCAAGTTGAGATCGGACCTTCCAGAGGCAAGTCGACTCAAACTGCGAGGCTCCATGTTGGAATAAAGAGCGCTGTCGAAGTGCCAACAACACAAAGCTTGCCAGTCTCAAATAGAACCTTTTGGGAGTCCGATTGGGCCGCACACCGAATCCC
>CABUDB010000106.1 GCA_902490245.1 uncultured Collinsella sp. | reverse complement strand
CGTCGGCCCCGTTCCGATGATGAAGTTCTCGACCCTCACCGCCCAGAAGTACGACACCCCCATCACCGCGTCGCTCAACCCCATCATGGTTGACGGCACCGGCATGTGTGGCTGCTGCCGCGTCGAGGTGGGCGGCGTGACCAAGTTCGCTTGCGTCGACGGCCCCGACTTCGATGCCACCCTGGTCGACTGGGATGACCTTCGTGCCCGCCAGGCCGCTTACCGTTCCGAAGAGGGCGAGTCCCTCAAGGCCTATGAGGAAAAGAGCTGCGCATGCCACTAGTTAACGGTCGTTTCGTTGCCGATATGAAGTCGCCCCGCACCCCCGATAACGAGGAGCCGGCTGCCGAGCGCGCCTGCGACTTCCGCCCCGTCGACAAGGGCTTCACCGAGGAGATGGCGCTGGCCGAGGCCGAGCGCTGCCTCAACTGCAAGAAGCCGTTCTGTGTTGAGGGCTGCCCCGTCAACATCAACATCCCCCGCTTTATCGAGCAGATCCGCGCGAAGGACTTCGGCGGCGCCCTCGATACCATCCGCGAGGACTCCATGCTTCCCGCCATCTGCGGCCGCGTCTGCCCGCAGGAGAACCAGTGCGAGGGCAAGTGCATCCGTGGTAAGAAGTCCGAGCCCGTGGCCATCGGCCAGCTCGAGCGCTTCCTGGGTGATCGCCCCGAGCTCGCCTCCACGCCCAAGATGGCTCCCAAGAACGGCAAGAAGGTCGCCGTCGTCGGCTCTGGCCCGTCCGGCATCACCTGCGCCGGCGAGCTCGCCCGCAACGGCTTTGACGTCACCGTCTTCGAGGCATTCTTCACCGGCGGCGGCGTGCTGGTCTACGGCATCCCCGAGTTCCGTCTGCCCAAGGCGGTCGTCAAGCGCGAGATCGATGGCCTGGAGGACATGGGCGTCAAGTTTGAGTACAACTCCGTCGTGGGCAACATGGCCACGGCCGAGGAGCTGTTCGAGCAGGGCTTCGACGCCATCTACGTGGCGACCGGCGCAGGCCTGCCCAAGTTCCTCAACGTCCCCGGCGAGAACCTGCCCAACGTCTTCTTCGCCAACGAGTACCTCACCCGCGTGAACCTGATGAAGGCCAACAAGTTCCCCGAGTACGACACCCCCACCAAGCACGGCAAGAACGTCGTCGTCTTTGGTGGCGGCAACGTGGCTATGGACGCCGTCCGTACCGCCAAGCGCCTGGGCGCCGAGCACGCCATCATCGCTTACCGCCGTACCGAGGACGAGATGCCCTGCCGTCGTGCCGAGCTGCACCACGCTAAGGCCGAGGGCGTCGAGGTTCTGCCGCTCGTCTCCCCGCTCGAGTTTGTCGCTGGCGAGGACGGCTCCGTGTGCGCCGTCAAGGTCCAGAAGATGGAGCTCGGCGAGCCCGACGAGTCCGGCCGTCGCCGCCCGGTGCCCATCGAGGGCGCCATCGAGGAGATCCCCTGCGACGTCGCTATTTCGGCTATCGGCACCAACGCCAACCCCTTCGCAAAGAAGATCGGCGGCAAGATGGAGCTCAACAAGTGGGGCTACATCGTTGCCGACGAGGAGACCGGCCAGACCACCGATCCCCGCATCTGGGCCGGCGGCGACATCGTCACCGGTGCCGCTACGGTCATTCTGGCGATGGGCGCCGGCAAGAAGGCCGCCGCTTCCATCACCAAGAGCCTGCTGGGCGAGTAATCACCCGCAGCGCTAGCCATCAAACGGCAAAGTCCCCGTCGAGCACACGCCCGGCGGGGACTTTTTCTATGCCGGCCGCCCGACCACCACGATGGGGACAGGCCCCTTTGTAGTGGTTGGGGGCCTGGTCGGCAAACCAATTCCGGCGTTTGTCTCAATCTGTAACAGTTAGGCCCTGTTGAGCATCGTAGTTGTTACAGATCGAGATATTGCGCCAGCCGCCTCCGCTTTATCTCAATCTGTAACAGCTAGAGGCCAAATATGCCGCCTGGTGTTACAGATCAAGACGTTGGGCTGACGGCCGGACGGTTCATCTAAATCTGTAACAGTTAGAGCCATTTTCGCTGGCTTGGTGTTACAGATCGAGATTTTGCAAAAGCCGAGGATAGACACTGCCGCCAAGGCCTTCCCCTCGGCCTAAAACAAAAACCACCACAAAGGTGCCTGTCCCCTTTGTGGTGGTTTTGATCGGTTAGGCTTCGAGTTGCGCCAGCTTGTAGCGGTAGGCCGCCGCGATGACGTCTTTACAGCCCTCGCGACCCAGCTTGGCGCGGTTGACGACGATGTCCTTGCCGCTCGTCATCTTCCACTTTCCGGCACTGTAGCGCTTATAGAACGCCTCGCGCGCCTTCTGCTGCTGCTTGACCAGCTTGGCGCCCTTCTTTTTGTTAAGGCCGCGCTTCTTGCGTACAATCTCGACGCGGTCCTCAAAGGGTGCGGTCACCAACACGGCAATGTGGTTGGGATTGTTGCGCAGCAGGTAATCGGACAGGCGGCCTTCGATAATGCAGCTCTCGGTCTCGCCCAGATCCAAAATCACCTGGCTCATCTTTTGGAACAACTTGTCCGAGTACGAGCGGGCGTCGTAGCGGTCGGGCAGAAACGCCATGTTCTCCACAGCCAGGCGCTCATCGTAGGCGGCCATCTTATCGAGCGACTCGCCCGTGCGCAGCGACGCACGCACCAGCAGCTCGTTGTCATACAGCGGAATCCCCAACTCGTCGGCAAGCATGCGACCAATCTCGTGGCCCTCGGCGCCAAAGTCGCGCGCGATGGTAATGACCACAGGATTCTTCTTATTCTCCAGATCGCTCATCGCGATTCCTTTCTAACAAATCAGAAAAGGACTGTTTATCTCTTATTCCCACGATACCGTACCTGGGTTTTCCTGGTGCCCAAGATTGGCCTGAAAGAGGAGCGACGCGTACTTTGGTACGCGAGCGACGGTTTGAAGGCCAAGGTTGGGTGCCAGGGAAAGCCAGGCTATGCGGCCACGATGCGGCGTTGGTACGCTCTCACCAGCAGCGAGATACCAAAGTTGAGCACAAAGTACATCGCAAACACCAGGCCGTAGAGCATAAGCACCTGCGACAGGTCGATCGCATGGGCCATCACGACGTTTGCCGTGTACATGAGCTCGGCCACGTTAATCCCCGAAAGATACGAGCTGTCCTTGATGACGGTCGTGCACTGGCTAAACAGCGCCGGAATGATCGTCTTAAACGTCTGCGGCAGAATGATGTAGCGCATGGTGGCAAAGAAGCCAAAGCCCTGGCTCTGCGCTGCCTCAAACTGGCCGCGCGGAATCGAGTTGAGACCGCCGCGCACAATCTCGGCCATAACGGCGCTGGTAAACAGCGTAAAGGCAATGGTCGAAATCACAATGTCCAAACCCTGCACCGTAAAGTAGATAAACAGGATCCACAGCAGGTTCGGCGTGCAGCGGAACAGCTCGATATAGGCGCTCACCAGAATACGGAATGGGCGGGGCGCATAGCTTTTAACGAGCGCCAGCACCGTGCCAAAGATGAGCGAGAAAAAGATCGACAGCGCCGAGATCTCTATGGTCTTAACAAAGCCGCCCCAAATGTAGAGCAGGTTGGTCGCGTTGAAGATTTCCATGCGCTAGGCCTCCTCTACGTTGTCGAGCCCCAGCTCGGCCAGGCTGACACCGCGCGGACGCTCCTTGGAGCGGCGCTCGAGCCACTGCACCAGCATGGCGAGCGGAAAGCAGATAATGAAGTACATAAGGCAGCAGACGATGTACCCCTGCAGGTAACCGTACAGACTCACAAAGTTGTCGGAACGGTACATAAGGTCGCCGCCGGCCACAAGCGCCAGCACCGACGTATTTTTGACCAGGTTGAGCGCCTGGTTACACAGCGGCGGCAGAATGATCTTGAATGTCTGGGGCAGCACGATGTACCAGTATGCCTGCGCACGGGTGAAGCCCTGGCTCTGGGCCGCCTCCATCTGACCGCGCGGAACCGCCTCGATACCAGTGCGGATGACCTCGGAAATGTAGGCCGCGTGATACAGGCCCACGCCTAAGAAGCCCAGCACGAACGGCGCGATGCGCACCGGCTGGTCGGCACCGGTTATGGCCTGCAAAAACTGCGGGCCGGCCATGTACATAAAGAGCACCTGCACGGGCAACGGGGTGTTCTGGTAAAACTCCACGTACACGCGGCTTATGGCGCGCAGCACGCGCGAGCGAGTGGTAGAGAACACGCCCAGCAGCGTGCCAAGCACCAGCGACAGCAGCAGGCCGGCAACGACCACCTGCAGCGTCACGCCAAAGCCCTCCCAGAAGGGCCCCATGTTTTGAAATGTCGTCGACCAACGGTCGGCGTCAAATAATCCTTCGAGCATTTGATTCCTTCCTTGGACGATGCGCCTACACAAGACCCCAGGTCTTGACCTCTTGGTCGAGCCAGCCGTCGGCCAGGCGATCGCAAATCACCTGATCGACCACGGCCGAAAGGTCGCAGCCCTTCTTGGTCGCCACGCCGTAGCCCTGCTCGCCAAACTTGACCTCGGGCTGCAGCAGCTCAACGGTCTCGTTCATGTAACCGGCCAGCGTGGAGCGGTCCATGGCAAAGACGTCGATATTGCCGGCGTCGAGGGAACTCTTGATGATGGGATAGCCGCTAAAGGCCCTAAACTCGGGCTTGCAGCTAAAGCCGTTGTCCTTGATCATCTGCTCGATCAGGCTCTGCGTGGTGGCACCCTGGCTCACGCCGATGACCTTGCCGTCCAGGTCCTCAATCGAGGTAAAGCCCGAACGCTTCTTGACCATAAGTCCCACGTAGTCGGTGCGGTACGGCGTCGAGAAATCCCAGCTCTTCTTGCGCTCGTCGGTGATGGTGTAGGTCGCCGCGACCACGTCGAGCTGGCCGTTATCGATCAGCGGGCCGCGCGTCTTGGGCGTTACGTCGGTAAACTCGACAAGCTCCTGGGCACGAGCCTCCTTGTAGCTCACGCCAAAGACGGCAGCGGCGATCTGGTAGCACAAATCGACTTCCATGCCCTCAAAGCGGCCCTTGGCGGTGTCGTAATAACCGTAGCCGGGAACGTCCTTCTTAACGCCGGCATTCAGATGCCCACGCGACTTGATGGCCGTAAGCTTGGACCCTTTGTCGGAGCCCTCGCCGCTGGTGGAGTTGCCGCAACCGGTAAGCACGGTCCCCGTCAGCGCAAGCATGCCGGCGCCAGCCAGCTGCAAAAAGTGACGGCGCGACACGGCCGCCCTCGTCATATCCGTCATGTCCATCACCGCGCCTAGTGCAGAATCTTGGACAGGAACTCGCGGCAGCGCGGGTTCTCGGGGTTATCGAAGAAGTGCTCGGGCGTGCCCTCCTCCAGAATGCGGCCGTCCTCCATAAAGATGACGCGGTCGGCCACCTGGCGCGCAAAGCCCATCTCGTGCGTCACGCAGATCATGGTGATGTCCTCCTGCGCGAGCTCAATCATAACGTCCAGGACTTCCTGCACCATCTCGGGGTCAAGCGCCGAGGTCGGCTCGTCAAACAGGATGATGGGCTGCTTAGTGCACAGGGCACGGGCGATAGCGATGCGCTGCTGCTGACCGCCCGAGAGGTTCTGCGGATACTCGCCGGCCTTATGAGCCATGCCAACGCGCTTGAGCGCGGCGATGGCGATCTCGGTCGCCTCCCCCTTGCTCTTCTTTTGCAGCTTGATGGGCGCGAGCGTCAGGTTGCCGAGCACCGTCATGTTGGGATACAGGTTGAACTGCTGAAACACCATGGAGCTATACTTGCGAGCCATCTCCAGGTGATTCTTCTTGGTAAGCGGCGTACCGTCGATGACGACCTCGCCCGACGTGGGCTCCTCCAGATAATCGACGCAACGGATGAGCGTCGACTTGCCCGAGCCGGAAGGCCCGATCATTACGAGCTTCTCGCCGCGCTTGACGGTGAGGTTGATATCTTTGAGCACATGCAGGTCGCCAAAGTACTTGTTGAGATGCTTGATCTCGATCATGTCTGCCATGAATGTCCCTTCCCTGCGTTTACACGAGTTGAACTATTGTACGGAAAGAACCACGTTTCCGCAGCCCACACTACATTCCCGTAAAGAACCCGCAACCTTCCGCCCACTCATTGGCTGATGCACCATGGCGACGCCGTTGTCCAGCGCATCGCGGGAAGACTTGAAGTTA
>CABUDB010000105.1 GCA_902490245.1 uncultured Collinsella sp. | reverse complement strand
GTGGTTATCGTTTCTCCGGTTGAACCGGATGAGATTCCTGCTGCTCTGGCACGTCATGTTGCTCGTCGTACTGCCGGCCGCGATGTGCACGTTTGCGTCGGCCCCTCGCGTGATGAACTCGAGGTTTTGATCGATAAGGCCGATGTTGTTGTCGATGCCATTTTTGGTACCGGTTTCCACGGGAATCTGCGTGCGCCGTTCTCCATTTGGATTCCTACGGTCAATGAATGCGCCGATTGTGTCGTATCCATTGATGTCCCCTCGGGCCTGAATGCAGAGACGGGCGTTGTTGATGACGACTGCATTCGTGCCGAGCGCACGGTGACGATGATTGCGCCCAAGATTGGTCTGTATAGCGCTGATGGTCCTGAGTATGCTGGCGATTTGATCTGCGGCAATCTTTACGACCGTCTTGACGAGGTCATCGATGATGTCGACCACGCCGCCGAGATTGTCGAGCCCGGTGACTTAGTTGATTACTTTGCTCCGCTACCATCGAATATCGATAAGTATTCCCGTGGCTCCGTGCTTATTGTCGCCGGATCTGCGCAATATCCTGGTGCTGCCATTATGGCGGCCAAATCTGCAGCTCGCGCGGGTGCTGGTTACGTGGCAGTCGCGGCTCCTGACGCCTGCGCCAATCTTATTCGCATGGCACTTCCTTCGATTCCCGTCTTTGCTATTCCGTCTGATTCCCGCGGCTCCTTTGGCGCCGCTGCGCGCATGACTGTGTGCGAGATTGCAAAGAAGTACAGCTGTGTACTGTGCGGTCCCGGTATGACGACATCTGCCGGCGCTATGCAGGTGGTTTCGGGCTTGCTCGAGCTTGATGTACCGCTTATTTTGGACGCCGATGCACTCAACTGCCTTGCTAAGATTGCCATTGACGGTATTGATAGTAATCCCGAGATGTATCGTCGCGAGCAGCCGTTGGTTATGACGCCGCACTATCGTGAGCTTTCGCGTCTGGTTGCCGGAGACGAGGTGAACGACCTTGGTACCGCGATTGCGGCCGCGCAGAAGGTTGTCTGGGCTGCAGGCTCCGACAATCTGGTGGTCATTGCCAAGGGGCCGACGACGGCTATCTGTGGCGTTGAGCGTGTGCTGCTGCCGCTCTCGGGTCCGGCTTCTCTGGCAACTGCCGGTTCGGGTGATGTTCTCGCGGGTATTTTGGCCGGCACGCTTGCCACCATGCGCGACGAGATGGATCGTTGGGAGTTGCTGTATTCGTACGCCGTCGCACTTCACAGCTACGCCGGTTTTGCCGCGGCGACGGAGTATGGTGAGAAGAGCGTCATCGCGACCGATCTTATCGACTTGATCGGTCCTGCCATGGAACTGGCGGCAAAGGATGCGCTCGAAGATCTGGGAATCATGGACGAAGGGTCGGATGACTAATCATGAATAAAGCCGATTTGACGCGCTGGTCCTGGGTCGAGAGCGACCGCGGGGCGCTCCGTCGCAACACGAGGGCCTATAAGAACTTGCTGAATCCACGTCAGCGCCTGTGCTGCGTGGTCAAGGCCGATGCTTATGGTCATGGAGCTGTTGAGTGCGCCAAGATCATGTATTCGGCCGGTGCCGACATGTTTGCCGTGGCGACGGTTAACGAGGGCGTTGAGCTCCGACAGGGCGGGATTACGAAACCCATCCTCATCCTAAGCGAGCCGCCTATCGAGGCCATTCCGACGTTGCTCGAGTTTGATATCATGCCCTCGGTCTATACGTCTGACTTTGCTCTTGCGTATGGCGAATGTGCCGTCGCGGCGGGCAAAGTGGGCAAGTATCATCTCGCTATCGAGACGGGCATGAATCGTATCGGCGTTCACTACACGCAGGTGCTCGACTTTGTCCGCGGTATAAATTTCCATCGTGGTATTCAGTGCGACGGCGTATTTACGCACTTCGCCACGGCCGATGAACCTTCGGGCTGGGACTACAAGCTGCAGTGTCAGCGCTTTACCGAGGCCGTTCAGGCCATTAAGGATGCGGGTTTTGAGTGCGGTATCGTGCACTGCGCCAACACGCCGTCCTCGATGCTCGACCCCTCGATGCATTTTGATATGATTCGCGCTGGCGTTGGCTTGTATGGCATGCAGCCGTGCGAGCTGAGTGGCCGCGTGATGCAGCTTGACCCCGTTATGAGCGTCCATGCGCGCGTGACGCGCGTGGCACACCCTGCGATGGGTGAGGGCGTGGGCTACGGTTTTACCTACCGCGTACCGCGTACGCGCGTTCAGATCTGCACGCTGCCGATCGGTTATGCCGACGGCCTATCGCGTACGCTTTCCAATCGTATGGATGTGCTGTATCGCGGCGAGCGCGTGCATCAGGTTGGCAATATCTGCATGGACCAGTTTATGGTCGCCATTCAGTCCAACCCGGCACACGAGATTCCCGAGGCCGAGTATGGTGACGAGATGATTATTGTCGGCCGCGATGGCGATGCCGAGATTACCATGGACGAGATGGCCCGACTGCGCGGAACGATTAACTACGAGGTCGCCTGCGGCTTTGGCATGCGTCTCGACAAGGTCTACGTGTAGGAGCCGCTATGGGCGTCATGCACATCCCCGGCCATACCCATCAGGCGCCACGTGAGGTCGCACTCGAGGAAATTGAGGCCGTTCTGGGCGATTGTCACCTCTGCCAGCTCTACCAGTCGCGTCACAATATCGTGTTTGGCGTGGGAAACCCCCGCGCTCGCGTGATGTTTATCGGTGAGGCGCCGGGCCGCAATGAGGATTTGCAGGGCGAGCCCTTTGTGGGGGCGGCAGGCGAGGACCTCAACGGCATTTTGTCGCTGGCGGGGCTCAAACGCGAAGACGTCTACATTGCCAACGTGCTTAAGTGCCGCCCGCCGGGAAACCGCAATCCGCGTCCCGAGGAAGTGCTGGCTTGCTCGCCGTTTTTGCGTGAGCAGATTCGAAGCATCTGGCCTGATATTATCGTGACGCTCGGCAACCCCGCGACGCACTTTGTGCTTAAGACCGAGATTGGCATTACTAAGCTGCGCGGCAGGTTCCACCAGATGGGGCATTTTGTAGTAATGCCCACTTTTCATCCGGCAGCAGCGCTGCGCAATCCGGCGTGGCAGGAGCTGCTGGAGGAAGACTTTAAGATGCTGGGCGATTATCTGGAGCGACATCCCGCACCAGAGGACGCCTCGGAATAATAAGGAGCATATATGTCCCTGGAGCGCCTGGGGGTAGGTACTTACAAAACGACTTGCGCTGCCGATACGGAGTACTTTGGCGAGCTAATTGCACCGTGCCTTGAGGACGGAGATGTGCTCATCCTGACCGGTGGCCTGGGAGTGGGCAAAACTCACTTTACCAAGGGCGTCTCGCGCGGGCTGGGCGATGGGCATATGGTTACGAGCCCTACGTTTGCGCTCATGGCCGTTCACGATCAAGGTCGTATTCCGCTGTTTCACTTTGATCTATACCGCCTGGAGCATGCCTACGAGCTCGAGGATACGGGCATTTTCGATGTGCTGGGCTATGAGGGTGCTTGCCTGCTGGAATGGGGCGAACAATTCCAGGACGAGCTGACGGATGAGTATCTTTCGGTGACGCTCAAGCGTGATGAGGGCGACAGCGATGTGCGAACGATAACGCTTGAGGCGCACGGTGACCGCGCAATGGAGCTTTCCCATTTGATTGATAAGGCTGTACAAGATGAGCTTGCATAACGACAACGCGCTGGTGGTGGCGCTCGATACCTCGACCGACATGCTTGCCTGCGCGGCAAGCTGGATTGATGGGCAGACGGGCGAGACGAAGCTCGTGAGTGGCGACCACATGTGTCGCCGTCACGCCAACGTTGAGCTCGTGAATACCGTTGATGGCGTGCTGGCTCAAGCCGGTCTGGATCGCAGCGATGTTGGTTGCTATGTGGTCGGCCGCGGCCCGGGGTCCTTTACGGGTGTGCGCATCGGCATCTCCACTGCCAAGGGCCTCGCGCGTGGTGCCAATGTTCCGCTGCTGGGCGTGTCGACGCTCGACGCTTGCGCTTGGACGGCGTGGAAGGCTGGCGTGCGCGGCAAGCTTGGTATTTTGGCCGATGCTATGCGCGGTGAGGTATATCCGGCGCTGTATATGCTGGTCGATGAGGGCCCCGAGCGTCAATTTGAGCGCGAACACGTGGTCAAGGCCGCCGTGGCGCTCGATGAGTGGCGCCAAGCAGCGGACTGGGACCAGGTTCAGCTGACCGGTGACGGTCTCGTGCGCTATGGCAAGCTGCTGGGTGAGGACGAGACCGCCCGCTGCGTGGAGCGCGACCTGTGGTGGCCTTCGGGCGAGGGCTTGCTGCTCGCGCACGCTGCGGGTGACGGCGATCCGGCCCGCGTCCTGCCGATCTATACGCGCCTTTCTGACGCCGAGGAAAACGAGCGCAAACGCCTCGGTCTTGCCGAGAGCGCGCAGAGCGAAATTACGGGCGTCGCCGATGAGCTCGCCGGTCGCCATCTGCAATTCCGCCCCATGGGTGCAGCGGACGCCGAGGGTGCGAGTGCGCTGGAGGCCGCCTGCTTTGAAGGCGCTGGGCACGAGGCGTGGACGCCGGGCATGTTCTTGTCCGAGCTGGGCGAGGATGTTGCGGCGCCGCGCAGCTGGTGGGTGGCGCACGACGACGGTCAGCTGCTGGGGCTTGCCGGTGGCATGGTCGTAGACGGTGACGTGCAGATTTTGGATGTTGCCGTCGACCCGAAGCATCGCCGCGAGGGCATCGCCCGCAAGCTGCTGTCGCATGTGAGCTACGATGCCCAGATGCTCGGCTGTACGACCGCCTCGCTCGAGGTTGAGGATGGCAACGAGGGCGCTATTGCGCTCTATGTCTCCCTGGGCTTTACCGAGGCGGGCTGTCGCCGCGGTTACTACGGTGTTGGCAAGGACGCCATCGTCATGACGGCGCCGCTGCCCTTGGTGCTCCCGGTCGACAACGCTTCGCCCGAGCCGACGGCGGCTGAGCAGCGTGTATGGCCGCTACCTGCACCCGAGCGCACCGTTGAGGAGCGTGCCGAAATTGAGCGCCGTCGCCTGGTGCTTGCCATCGAGAGTTCGTGCGATGAGACGGCTGTGGCGATTATCGATGCGGACGGTAATATGCTGGCCAATCAGGTTTCGACGCAGATCGATTTTCATGCCCGTTTTGGCGGCGTAGTGCCCGAGATCGCTTCGCGCAAGCACGTTGAGGTTATCGTGAGCGTCGTGGACGCGGCGCTCGAGGATGCCGCGGCATCGCTTGGTCTTGAGGGCGGAGCCATCGCGCCGAGCGAACTCGCCGCTGTTGGCGTGACACAGGGTCCGGGCCTGGTGGGTGCTCTGGTGGTGGGCGTCGCCTTCGCCAAGGGCTTTGCCTATGCCGCCGGTAAACCGCTCGTGTGCGTCAACCATCTGGAAGGTCATCTGTTCGCCAACCTGCTGGCGCAGCCCGATCTCAAGCCGCCGTTTATCTTCACGCTCGTCTCGGGCGGTCATACCATGCTTGTTCACGTCAAGGCGTGGGGCGACTACGAGGTGCTCGGCGAGACGCTCGACGACGCCGTGGGTGAGGCCTTCGACAAGGTGGCTAAGGCGCTGGGTCTGGGCTATCCCGGCGGCCCCATCATTTCCAAACTGGCCGAGACGGGCAATCCCCGCGCGATCGATTTTCCCCGCGCGCTTAACAGCAGGGGAGACTATCGATTCTCGCTTTCGGGCCTTAAGACGGCCGTGACGCTCTACATTGAGCAGGAGACCAAAGCCGGGCGTACGATTCATCTGCCCGACCTGGCGGCTTCGTTTGAGGCCGCGGTCTTTGACGTTCAGTACAAGAAGGCCAAGAACGCGCTGCATGCCACCGGATGCAAGGAATACTGCATCGGCGGCGGCGTTTCGGCTAATCCGCATCTGCGCGAGATGATGATCAAGAAGCTCGGGCGCCAGGGCATCCGCGTGACGGTGCCGCCTCTCTCGGCATGCACCGACAACGCCGCCATGATCGCGGAGGTCGCCCGCCGTAAATTCGACCGAGGAGAAATCTCGCCGTTCGACGTCGACGCCGATCCGAACATGACGCTGTAGTCGTACGGGTGTGGTCCCCGGCCCTGACCGGCCCAGCGGCCGTATATGAACTTTCCTGCTCTACAGTCCTGCTCACGACGGAGGCCACATTAAGTGGCCTCCTGTT
>CABUDB010000104.1 GCA_902490245.1 uncultured Collinsella sp. | reverse complement strand
TATTTCCGTTTCAGCTCATCCAGCAACGCTTTACGAAGCACACCGTCACCCTTGCTCCGCCGGGCGGTCCAACCGGAAACTGGGGCCCGTTTTTCGGCAAAATTATGGGATGCGCTTTCCGCAAGCTCGCTCAATCGCCCTATATGTCAAGTCACCTATAGCTAACATTTGCGCAGCTCAACGGCCTCACCTGCATATTTTTTAGTAAGCCGCGGCATACTCGGCGAACGGTATGAAGATGCCGGTCAGAGGGTATTGCAAACGGTCGCTCCCGTGGTATGTTTTTGCCCGAATCAAACCGACGCGCATCGCCTGTAGCGTCGGTCAACAGAGAGGAAACTACCATGGCTCATCCCGTAATTGATGCCGACGAGTGCATCGCTTGTGGCGTTTGCGTCGACTCCTGCCCCGCTGGCGTTCTGGAGCTCCAGGACGTCGCCACCGTCGCTGACGAGGATTCCTGCGTCGCCTGTGGCGCTTGCCAGGACGCTTGCCCCGCCGGCGCGATCACCGAGATCGTCGAGGAGTAACAACTCCCCCACTTGCACACTCAAAAGTACACCGTGCACAAAAAGGAGGCCTCCGCATCGCCGCGGAGGCCTCCTTTTGCATGTGTGGGCAGCTAATTTGGGACGTGCTCTTGGCAGTTGCGGTGGAATAGTTCCTGTTTCATGGCTTCGATGCCCATTTTAGGAACTATTTCACCGCAACTTATAAAGACGGTGTCGGCTAGGACAAATCGTCCTCGTAGGGCATTAGGTCCGCCAAGTAGCCTTTTTCCTTGAGCATAGCCTCGATCTCGTCGAGGGTTTGCTCGTCTTCTGCCGCAATGCGATGGAAGTGATAGCCGCTCGTCACCGTCAGCAGCGGAAAACTCTTGCCGCTCTCGATATCGTGCAAGTAGCGCTCAACATCGCGACGATTGCGGATGTCCAGGTCGGCCGTGATCTTACCGTACACGCGGTGATTGACGATCACGTTGAGCACGGCGCCTCCGGCGTCGACGATACTCGTGAGCTCATCGCCCGCCTGCTCCACGCCGTGGCGCACCTTGACCAGACGCGTGGGCACAGCCGGGCTGCTCGCCGCCTCCTGTAGTACATAGCCGCGATTGGTGGCGACGATATCGTGCCCGTCGGCGCGCAGCAGGGCGATGTCCTGCACCACGACCTGGCGGCTCACGCCCACCTCGCGGGCAAGCGCACTGCCCGAGACAGGATCTTTTGCTCCCTCGAGCACGGCCATGATGGAACGGCGACGCTCGCGGGCGTTCATTATTTACCGTCCAGCAGACGCAGGTGCTTAAGCGAAAGGTCGAGGATCGGCGCAGAATGCGTCAGAGCGCCCGAGCTAATATAGTCGACACCCAGATCGGCCAGGGCGCGAATGTTGTCGGCGTCTACGTTGCCCGAGCACTCGGTCTTGGCGCGACCGGCGATAAGCTCGATAGCGGCGGCCATGTCGTCGTGGGTCATGTTGTCGAGCATGATGATATCGGCACCGGCCTCAACTGCTTCGCGCACCATATTCAGGTTCTCGCACTCAATCTCGACCGTCGTGGTAAACGACGCATGGGCGCGCGCCATCTCGATCGCACGAGTCACACCACCGGCGGCGTCGATATGGTTGTCCTTGAGCATGACGGCCGTCGACAGGTTATAGCGGTGGTTGCTGCCACCGCCGATCTCGACTGCGGCCTTCTCGAAGACACGCATGCCCGGCGTGGTCTTGCGCGTGTCGACAAGCACGGTCTTGGTGCCCTCGAGCGCAGCCGCCATCCGATGCGTGTAAGTAGCGATGCCGCTCATGCGCTGCAGATAGTTGAGCGCCACGCGCTCGCCCGAAAGCAATACGCGCGCGTCGCCGCGCACCTGGCCCACGTGGTCGCCAGCGTGCACCTCGTCGCCATCCGAGACATCGAACAACACGGAGCTCTGCGGATCCAGCAGCTCAAAGGTTCGGGCGAACACGTCTAGGCCGGCGATAATGCCGTCGGCCTTGGCGATGAGCTCAACGGTAGCGGGGCGCGCCGTGGGGCACACGCTCGCCGTGCTCACGTCCTCAAACGTGATGTCCTCGCGCAGAGCCTGTAAAATCAGATCATCGACGACGAGCTTCATGGTAATGGGATTCATGGTCTACTCCTCCACGGCCTGCGTGCCGGCGGCACGGGCCAAATCATCGATTGCAAGGGTATCTGCGCTCAGAGCGCGATGGCGGCCATCGAGCGCGGGCTCGCCCGCCTGCTCCACGGCCAGCGACTCGCCGGTGCGCATACGCCAAGCAGCGCGGCGACCCCAGACTAGAGACTCGAGCAGGCTGTTGGAAGCCAGGCGGTTCTTGCCGTGCACGCCGTTGCAGGCCGTCTCGCCGGCGGCGTAGAGCTCGGGCATCGAGGTGCGGCCGTCCTTGTCGACCCACACGCCGCCCATAAAGTAGTGCTGCGTGGGCGTGACGGGGATGGGCTCATCCAGGATGTCGCGACCGTCCTCAAGGCAGCGCGCGCGGATGTTGGCGAAGTGCCCGGTCACCACATCGCGCTCGACGGGGGCAAAGCTCAGCCACTCGTGCTCGGTGCCGTCCTGCTTCATCTGCTCGCGAATAGCGGCGGCGACCACGTCGCGCGGCTGCAACTCGTCGGTAAAACGCTCGCCGGCGGCATTGAGCAGAATCGCGCCCTCGCCGCGGCAGCTCTCGCTGATTAGGAACGTACGACCCGGCTGCGGCGAAAACAGGCCCGTGGGGTGGATCTGCACGTAGTCCAGGTGCTCCATCGTGATGCTGTGCTCCTGCGCGATGTAGCAAGCGTCACCGGTGAGCTGCGGGTAGTTGGTGGAGTGATCGTACACGCCGCCGATGCCACCCGTCGCCCACAGCGTATGGCGGGCATGAATCTTAAACGGCTTACCGGCATGCACGCCCTCATCGGCATTTGCCAGCTCGTCGGCGGGGCGAGCTGAATCGCCCTCATCCACGGCAACGGCGACGACGCCGGTGCACACCGTGGCGCCATCGCGCTCGGCGGTCAGGATATCGGTCATGGCAACGTGTTCGAGAATCTGCACGTTGTCCAGCTTGCGGACAGCCTGGAGCAGTTTGGTCGTAATCTCCTTGCCCGTAATATCGGCATGGAAGGCGATGCGCGGGCGGCTGTGCGCGCCCTCGCGGGTAAAGTCGAGGCTGCCGTCGGTCTTGTGCTCAAAGTCCACGCCCATGGCCAGCAGGTCATTGATGACCGAACGGCTCGAGCGAATCATGATGTCAACACTCTCGCGGCGGTTCTCGTAATGGCCGGCGTGCATGGTGTCCTCAAAGAAGGCCTCGTAGTCAGAGCCTTCGGGCAGCACGCAGATACCGCCCTGCGCGAGCATCGAATCGCACTCGTCGACGGCGCCCTTGGAGAGCATGATTACGCGCGTGCTCGTCGGCAGGTTGAGGGCCGCATACAGGCCCGCCACGCCGCAACCGGCAATGACGACGTCGCACTCCATATCGGGGTATTGTTTAGTTTCCACAGGAATCCTCTCCCTTGTAATGTGGCATAAGGGATGGTCCCTCATGTCACATTGGCTTAGCGCGACGCGTACTCGAGCATGCGGTCGAGCGTGAGCTTGGCTTGATCGGCGGCCTCGTCCGACACGCCAATCCACACCTCGCCCTCGCCCGTCTCCAGGCAGTGCACGAGCTTTTCAAGCGTGATGAGATCCATGTTGACGCAGGTGGGCTGCACCGCAGGGAAGTAGAACTTCTTGCCGGTGCCCTGGCAGCGGCGCTCAAGTTCGTAGAGCACGCCGCGGACCGTCACGATGATGAACTCGCTCGCGTCCGACTCCTCGGCATACTTGATGATGCCGGCAGTAGACCCGATGTAGTCGGCCTCAGCCAGGACGTCGGCCTTGCACTCGGGGTGCGCTAGCACGAGCGCGTCGGGGTGCGCCTCCTGCGCGTCGACGATCTGCTCGACGGTGATGATGTGATGACGCGGGCAGTAGCCGTTGTTGAGAATGACGTGCTTTTGGGGCACCTGCTCGGCTACGAAGCGGCCCAGGTTTTGATCGGGGATGAACAGGACATGCTGCTGCGGCAGCTCGGACACGATCTTGACGGCGTTAGAGCTGGTAACGCACACGTCACTCCAGCTCTTGATCTCGACCGTCGAGTTGACGTAGCAGACGACAGCTAGGTCGTCGCCATACTCGGCGCGCGCCGCGTCGACCGTCTCGCGCTTGACCATATGAGCCATGGGGCAATCCGCGCCCGGCTCGGGCAGCAGCACGGTCTTGGTGGGGTTGAGCAGCTTGGCGCTCTCGCCCATAAACTCCACGCCGCACAGCACGATAGTCTGCTGCGGCAGGCTTTTGGCGAGCTTTGCCAGGTAAAAGCTGTCGCCGACGTAATCGGCAACGGCCTGGACCTCGGGCGCCACATAGTAGTGCGCCAGGATCACCGCGTCACGTTGGGTTTTTAGTTGCTGAATGGCCTCGACGAGCTCTGCGGGCACCAGTGCCGCGCGCTCCGTTGCCGTCGTTGCCGATGCTAGGCCGGCCGCGATATCGCGTGCAAGCTCCGACGCATCCATGTTCGCGCTCTGTGCCATCAAGGCCCCTCTCTTTTGGCGAATCTTGGGGCTTTAGTATGACACCTGGCTTTACAGCTGACAAGACAGCTGTAAAGCCAGGTGTAAAGTTGGAATAAAGATTCAATCTTGGGGCGGGTCCATTTTCGAACTGGCAAGCTGAGGATAGCCGAGCTCTCGATAGCGCAGGAGGCATCTTTCGCCACCGCAATACCGCTCGGCGCGAGTTGCACGACGTGGGGCGCAAATGGGACACGCCTCCGCGAGCGGTCCGCACCCAATGTGGCAAAATCGAACTACTAAGGGGGCCCAGAATGCTCAAGATTATTGCCTGCGACGATGATGTCGCTTTTCTAGATAGACTGCACCGGATGATCGACCGTTGGTCGACCGAGACGGGCACGGCGGTCGATGTTGCGCTCGTCACGCGCGGCGAGGACCTGCTGGCCCGCCATGCCGCATCGCGCGCCGACATCATTCTGCTCGACATGATCATGCCGCTCGTCAACGGCATGGACACCGCGCGCGAATTGCGCCAGGCCGATACCGCCGTGCGTCTGGTGTTTCTCACTTCATCGCCCGAGTTTGCACTGGAGTCCTACGAGGTCCGCGCCTTCGACTATCTGCTCAAGCCCGTGTCTTACGAACGCCTGGCACAGCTACTCGACGAGCTTTCGAGCATGCGCCCGCCGGCAACCGACGAGCTCGTGATCAAAACGTCCTTTGGTTACCACGCCCTGCGCCTGTCCGACATCGAATATGCCGAGGCGCGCAACAAGCACGTGGTCTTCCACCTGCGCGACGGACGCGATATCGAGGCACTCGAGTCATTCCGCAGCGTCGAAGACCGTTTGGCGCAAAATGCCACCTTCTTTAAATGCCACCGCAGCTACCAGGTCAACCTGCGCAATATCGATCACTTTGACCGCACGGACATCGTCATGCGCTCCGGCGCGTGCATCCCGCTTTCGCGCAGCTGCAAGCAGGGATTCCAAGACGCCTACTTTGCGGTGCGCTTTGAGGGCGGGAGGCGCTGATGGTCTCCACGGTCGAAATGATCCTTTGGGCAATCCACCACGCCACGACGCTGCTCTTTGGCGTCTTTGCCTCGGCGGCGCTGTGCGGCGTCGGGCTCAATCGACGCCATGCGCTCGAGCTGGTGGTCGTTACCATTCTGACCGGCACCGCCTTCTCAATCGCCAATGTTGTTGGCGGCGAGCTATTTGCCCGACAGGTTTATCCACTTGCCGTGCACCTGCCGCTTATCGTCTACCTGTGTGCGCGCTACCGCCTGAGCCCGCTGCTTGCCGCGCTCGGCATTACGAGTGCTTATCTGAGCTGCCAGTTCAGCAATTGGATGGGCATCGCCGCCTTTGCCGCAACCGATTCGCAGATCGCGTACTATCTGGCGCGTATCGCGACCACACTCGCCGTCTTTGCCGTCCTGTTGCATTGGGCCGGCGACATCGGTCCGCGCTTGGCGATTAAAAGCACCACCGAGCTGAGCATCCTTTTAATCCTGCCGCTCGTCTATTACGTCTTTGACTATGCCACCAACGTCTACACCACGCTGTTCCACTCGGGCTCGGTGTTGACGG